>JAJZPX010000051.1 GCA_021811025.1 Actinomycetes bacterium | reverse complement strand
CCGTCGCAGGGCTCCTTTGGTGTCGCGCCGATGATCGTGAACAGCTTCCTCGTGATGATCGGCGCCCTGGTGATGGGCACGCCGCTCGCGCTCGGCACCGCGATCTTCCTCTCGGAGGTGGCGACGCCTCGGGTCCGGTCCGTCGTGAGGCCGGCGGTCGAGCTGCTCGCGGGCATCCCGTCGGTCATCTACGGCTTCTTCGGCCTGGTGATGCTGCGCCCGCTGATCACGGCGTGGTCGCACACGCTGGGGTTCGGCCTGCTGTCGGTGTCGATCGTTCTAGGCGTCATGATCGTTCCGACGATCGCGGCGATCTCGGAGGACGCGCTGCGGTCGATCCCCGGCGGCATTCGCGAGGCCAGCTACGCGATGGGCGCCACGACATGGCAGACCATCTGGCGCGTGCTGCTCCCCTCGGCGAAGATCGGCATCATCGACGCCGTCATCCTCGGCATGGGCCGGGCGATCGGGGAGACGATGGCCGTCGTGATGGTGGCCGGCAACGCGCCCGTCGTACCGAGCAGCTTGTTCCAGCCGCTGATGACGGTGACGGCGGCCATCGTCATGGACATGAGCTACGCGTCCGGCGATCACCGGACCGCGCTGTTCGGGCTGGCGATCATCCTGTTCCTCATCTCGATGTCCTTCGTGCTCGTGCTGCGACTGCTGTCGAAGCTCGGCGGGGAGGATGGGTAGCACCGTGGACCTGAAGCGCCTCACGAACACGCTCGCCCTCGGGGCCCTGTGGCTTGCCGCCCTCAGCACGGTGGCCGTCCTTGGAACCCTCATCCTCTACGTGGTGGTCAAGGGTGTGGGAGCCCTCAGCCTCGAATTCATCTTCACCGCGCCGCACGGAGTCCGGGCCGAAGGCGGGATCGGCCCGACGATCGTCGCGACGGTGTACGTCACCGGCCTCGCGATGCTCATCGTCACGCCTGTCGCCGTGCTCGCCGCCGTGTATCTCGCCGAGTACGCGACGCAGGGGCGTCTCGTCCGGGCGATCCGGTTCGCCGCCGACTCGCTCGCTTCGGTCCCGTCGATCGTGATGGGCCTCTTCGGCTTCGCGCTGTTCGTCGAGGCGATGCACCTCGGCTTCTCGATGCTGTCCGCCGCGCTCGCGCTGTCGTTTCTGATGCTTCCGATCGTCATGCGGACGACCGAGGAGGCGATCCGGGCCGTCCCGAAGTACATCCGCTGGGGCAGCTACGGACTCGGGGCGACGAAGTGGCAGACCGTCAGGCGAACGGTCCTGCCGGCCGCCACCCCTCGCATCATCACGGGAGTGATACTGGCGACCGGACGAGCGGTGGGCGAGACCGCCGTCGTCATCTACACGATGGGGACCAGCATCAACCTGCCGGTCTCGCCGCTGGATTCCGGCCGCTCGATGACCACGCACCTCTACATCCTTGCGACCGAAGGCATCAACCTGCAGACGGCCTACGGCACCGCACTGCTGCTGATGGTCATGATCCTGTCGTTCAACCTCGCCGCGAGGCTGATCGTTCGCAAGAACAGGAGGATCCAGGGATGATGGACTTCGCGCCGGCCCTCGCCGATTCGAGCGCGCAACAGACCAAGATCCGAGTGCGCGACCTCGACTTCTACTACGACGGCTTCCACGCGCTGACGGAGATCACCGTCGACGTCCACAGCAACGCCGTCACCGCGTTCATCGGGCCGTCGGGGTGCGGGAAATCGACGTTCCTGCGCTGCTTCAACAGGATGAACGACCTGATACCGGGGACGCGCGTGAAGGGCACGGTCCTGCTCGACGGAGCGGACGTGTACGCGCCCGGAGTCGATCCCGTCGACCTGCGCCGGCGCGTAGGGATGATCTTCCAGCAGCCGAATCCGTTCCCGATGTCGATCTACGACAACGTCGCGTACGGTCCGCGGCTGCACGGGATGAAGAGGAAGTCTCAGCTTGACGAGGTGGTGCGGGAGTCGCTCGAGCGCGCCAACCTCTGGAAAGAGGTGAAGGACATCCTCGGCCGGAACGGGCTGTCGCTGTCCGGGGGCCAGCAGCAGCGCCTGTGCATCGCGCGCGTGCTCGCCGTGCAGCCCGAGGTCCTGCTCATGGACGAGCCGTGTTCCGCCATCGACCCGACAAGCGTCCAGAAGATCGAGGACCTGATGGCGGAGCTGAAAGACGGCTACACCATCATCATCGTGACCCACAACATGCAACAGGCCGCGCGCGTGAGCGACTACACCGCGTTCTTCCTGCAGGAGGAAGCGGGCGCGGCCGCGAGGCTCGTCGAGTTCGACAAGACGGGCAACCTGTTCACTTCCCCGAAGGACAAGCGGACCGAGGACTACATCACCGGGCGGTTCGGTTAGGCCGCGACTTGGCTTCGGTCCCGCTGCTCACGGTTATAATGGCTGTACGCGGGGGTCGTCGGAGAGGGAGCGGAACGAGGATGCGCGAGAGCTTCAGACAGGACCTGAAGGACCTCAAGATGGAGACGCTCCTCATCGGGCGGATCATCCTGTCCAGCACGAAGGACGCCGTCCGCGCGCTCGTCGAGGGCGACATGGACCTGGTGGAGAAGGTGCTGGAGACCGAGGACGAGGTCGACCGCCGGTGCCTCGGCGTCGAGGAGCGCTCGCTTGAGATCATCGCGACGCAGTTCCCGGTGGCGCGCGACCTGCGCCTGATCCATTCGCTCACGTACATGGCGATGCACATGGAGCGCATGGGCGACCTCGACGTGAACCTGGCGAAGGCGGCGCGCCGGACGGCGAACCGCCGCGGCCCACAGACGCTGTACGACCTCATCCAGGCGCAGGGCAACCTCGTCTACCGCGTTCTGGAGGCCATGATCGACGCCCTCGACCGCTACGACCTCGAGCTGGCTCGCAAGCTCCCCGAGCTCGACGAGCCGATCGACCACTTGTACAAGCAGTTCTTCCGCGAGCTTGCCCGGCTCACGGACGAGGACGAGATCGAGTGGGCGTCGTCGATGGTGATGGCGTCGAGGTACCTGGAGCGGATCGCCGACAACGCCGTTGATATCGGCGAGCGCATCACCTACCTCGTGACCGGCGACTTCGACGTGAACACGATCGAGTCGGAAGAGGGGTAGCCGTCATGGGGGCCATCGCCGCGCGCCTGGAGGCGGTGCGGCGGCAGGTGGCGGACGCCGCGGATGTCGCGGGCAGGGACCCGGAGGACGTTCGCATCGTCGCGGTGACGAAGACCGTCGGTGTGGCGGAAGTGCAGCAGGCCATCGCGGCAGGGTGCCACGACTTCGGCGAGAATCGCGTTCAGGAGTTCGTCGGGAAGCACGCGCTGTTCCCGGGCGAGCGATGGCACTTCATCGGGACGCTTCAGAGCAACAAGGCGCGAGACGTGGTGGGGCGCGCGCACCTGATCCACTCGGTCGACAGCATCAAGCTGCTGCGCGCGATCGACCGGCACGCGCTCGACGCGCGCGTCGTCCAGCCGGTGCTGCTCGAGGTCAACGTGTCGGGCGAGGAGAGCAAGCACGGTTTCGCGCCGGACGAGCTGGCGGACGCGCTCCGGTCCGCGCGCGATCTCGGCAACGTCGAGGTGCGAGGGCTCATGACGATGGCGCCGCTCGTCCGGAAGGGCGAAGACGTGCGATGGGTGTTCCGGGAGCTCCGCAATCTGCTCGAGCGCCTGCAGGGCCTTCGCATCGGCACGCACGACCTCACCGAGCTGTCGATGGGCATGACGAACGACTTCGCTCAGGCGGTGGAGGAGGGAGCGACCATCGTGCGCGTCGGCAGGGCGATCTTCGGCAGGTGACCGAGGCGGCGCCGGCTGGTGTAAAGTAGCCCATGACGGACTGTGCCGTCATGGGCACGCGGCTTCCAGCTGACTCGCTTCGCTCGCAGCTGAAGCCGCGTCGGGAGACGGGCGGCCGTCGGCATGCGATCCGACGCTAGGAGAGCGACGTGGGTTTCTGGCATCGCGCGAAGGTCATCCTGGGCCTCGCTGACGACTACGACGAGGAATACGACGACTACGAGCGTCGCGGCTACCAGGAGGACGACTACGACGACGATCCCTCGGCCGACGCCCGCTACGAGAGCCCCTACGGCGACTCGTCGACCTCGGTGAGGCGTGTCGACCGCGGAGCTGAGCCGGCGGCACGGCCGCGCGAAGCCTTCGGCCGCGAGCGCGGCGGCCGCGAGGGCCTGCGGGCGGTGAGCTCCGCGTGGGGCGAGCCGGAGCAGGGGCAGGGTGCTTCACCTCAGGTGAAGATGCACATCAGCGAGCCTCGCAGCTTCGCGGAGGTGCAGACCATAGCGGACAAGCTCAAGGCCGGCGTGCCGGTGATCATGAACCTGACGTCCACGGATCCGGATCTCGCCAAGCGGCTGATCGACTTCGCGTCGGGGCTGACCTACGGTCTCGACGGGGGGTTGCAGAAGGTGGCGGATCGCGTCTTCATGCTCACGCCGGCCAACGTCTCCGTGTCCGCGCAGGACCGTCAGCGGCTGCGCGACAAGGGCCTTTTCAGCATCGACGGCTGACACGTCTTCAGGGAGGGGCACGAGGTTGACGGACGCGACGACTCTCGCCGTCATCGGGGGCGGCCGGATGGGCGAGGCGATCGTCGGTGGCCTGCTCGCCGCCGAGTTCGTGCCCGCCGGCGCGATCGCCGTCGCCGAGCCCGACGTGGCCCGGCGCGACGTGCTCGCTTCGACGTACGGCGTGCGGGTGGTGTCGTCCGCCGGCGCCGCGCTGCGCGGCGCCGCCACCGTGCTCCTCGCTGTGAAGCCGCAGGTGATGGACGCGGTCGTCGCGGATCTCGCGCCCGCGCTCCCGCCGGACGCGCTCGTCGTCTCGATCGCCGCGGGCGTGAGCTGCTCCCGCCTCGAGTCCAATCTCCCGTCCGGCACCGCTGTGGTGCGCGTCATGCCGAACACTCCCGCGCTCGTCGGGCAGGCGATGAGCGTCGTCTCAGGGGGCAGCGAGGCCACCGCCGAGCAGGCGGAGTACGTGCGATCGCTGTTCGCCGCGCTCGGAGAGGCGATCGTGCTCGAGGAACGCTACCAGGACGCGGCCGCGGCCATCTCCGGCTCGGGCCCCGCCTACGTCGCGCTCTTCGTCGATGCGCTCTCGCGCGCGGGCGTCCGTCACGGGCTGCCGCGCCAGGTGGCACAGCAGCTCGCAGTGCAGACGCTCCGCGGCACCGCGGACCTCATCGACGGGACCGGCCAGCACCCCGAGCAGCTCGTGGACGCGGTGAGCAGCCCAGGCGGCACGACTATCGCTGCACTCGAGGCGTTGGAGGCCGGTGGCTTCCGCGCGGCCCTGGCAGCCGCAGTAGCCGCCGCCGTGAAGCGAGCGAAGGAGCTGGCGTAGGTGTTGCCGTTCGGGATGTCTCTCGCCGACCTGCTGGGTCGGCTCATATCTTTCTACACGCTGCTGTTGTTCGTGTACGTGCTGATGTCGTGGTTCCAGATCAGGGGCGGCGTCCTGCTCGACGTCTACCGCGTCCTGGGCTCGATCTGCGAGCCGTACATCGGGCTGTTCCGGCGCATCCTGCCTCAAACGGCGATCGGAGGAGCGGGACTGGACTTCTCCCCGTTCGTTGCGATACTCGTTCTACAGATTGGCGGGCAGATGATCGTTCGGTTGCTCGCCGGTTCTTGGTAGGCCGCTCTTCTAGGAAGGAACCGGAGAAGTGAAGCTGACTCCCCTCGACATCCACCACAAGGAGTTCCGCCATTCGCTCCGCGGCTACTCGGAGGAGGAGGTCGACCAGTTTCTCGATGAGGTCGCCGACGAGTTCGAGCGGCTCTTCAAGGAGAACATCGACCTGAACGAGAAGCTCGAGGCGGCCAACGAGAAGCTTCGCGGATACGCCGAGATGGAGCGTACGCTTCACAACACCATGCTCGCGGCGCAGCAGTCCGCCGAGGACATCGTGAACAAGGCGCATAAGGAGGCCGAGCTCATGCTCCGCGACGCGGAGCTAAAGGCGAAGGAGCTCGTCCACGCGGCGCTGGGGGAGAAGCAGAAGGTGCAGGCCGAGTTCGCGCGCATAAAGCAGGCCGAGGAGGACTTCCGGGCGCGGTTCCGCGCGCTGCTCGACGAGCACATGCGCAACATCGGAGAGATCGCCGTTCCCGCCGACATCGCCGCACTCGCGGCCGAGCCGGCCGAGGAGTACCAGCCCGTCGTCCCGCTGGCCGCGGTGCCCGACCCCGCCCCGTTCGCCGAGCCCGCGGCGGTCCCCGTCGCCGAGCCGGTCCGCAGCGAAGCGCCGGTGGACGACGAGCCGCCGGCGTCGGGCTTCGTGACCAGCATCCACCTCGGCGAGGCTGCCGCTCCCGAGCCCGTGGCGGAAGCGCCCGCGTTCGGGGAGCCGATCGAGTTCAAGTTCGGGGGCGCCGGCGAGCGCGACGACGACCTCGACATCGAGGAGATAGACTAGCCGCGCCATGCCCGCCCGGCTCGCCGTCCTCGTCATGCCCAGGGCAGGCCGCGACGAAATCGTCGGCTGGCGAGAGGGAGAGCTCTCGGTTCACGTCACGGTGCCGCCCGAGGGCGGCAGGGCGAACGCCGCGGTATGCGCGCTGCTCGCGAAGGTCGCCCGCGTGCCGAAGACGTCCGTGAGCGTGGTGCGCGGTTCGTCGTCGCGTCACAAGGCGGTCGAGTTCGCTACGCTGTCCGAATCGGATGTCGCCGCGGCGTTCCCGTTCTGAGCCCCCGTGATAACGGGCACTGCGCGTTGCTCAGTAGAAGAACGCTGAGCCGGCGAAGTGGATGAGCAGCACGGCCGTGAAGACGAGGAGCATGAGCACGCCGACCTCCAGGATGACCTTGTAGCGGCGCAAGGCCCACACTCCTCCGCTCACTCCCGCGATGGCGGTGATCTTGACTATTGCCGCGAGTCGCGGGTCGAAAGAGATGAGCCCCGCCATGACCGGATTGGCCTCGCCGAATCCGGCGGCGAGCGCGCGAGTGGTGGCGAGCTGGTCGAGCAGGTTCAGCACGTTCACGGCCGCCAGCAGCGACAGTAGCGCGATGGGCGAGTCGCGCAGCTCGAGAAGCCGCTTGACGACCGGGCCGTGGCGACGCCTGTCGAAACCCGAGCGCCGCTCGCGCCACACGAATCGGGCCTGCGTCCGTCGTTCGCTCCGGCGACCATCCACCGTGCCCGCTGAGTCCACGTTCCGCTCCTCCCAACTCCCCGGGACGTGGTTATACCCCCAAGCGTCCTCCTTGCCTTTGCCTCCGGCCTTCGCGCGCGTCGTCGGTCGTTTGACCTGTTCCGCCCGCCTCGGCTAACCTTGTCGGGCGACAGGCTACGACGGGGACGAGTAGCCGAGGGACGCGCTCTGCGAAGCGAGCGGGGACGGTGGGAGCCCGCGAGCGGCAGCCTCGGCGAAGATCACCCTATCAGCCCCGTATCGAGCGGCTGTGGTTGCCGCAGCGATGGAAGACCGTCACGGCAACCACAGGCGGTAGGCTCCGGCGGGTGCGACCGTTACATCGCGGCGAGGTGACGCGGCTGTGGATGCCGCGTAAGCCGGGTGGTACCGCGGAGCGGATGTGCGCGCTTCGTCCCGACATCGGGACGGGCGCGTTTCGTTTTGCACGCTCGAGCAGGAAGAAGGAGCGGGTGTGGACTACAAGCAGACGATGAACCTGCCTCAGACGTCGTTCCCCATGAAGGCGAACCTCTCGGAGAGGGAACCGCACTGGCTCGAGTTCTGGGAGAAGAAGGACGTCTATCGCCGCTCGGTCGAGCTGAACGCCGGCGGCCCTGAGTTCATCCTGCACGACGGGCCGCCGTACGCGAACGGCGACATCCACATGGGCACCGCGTTCAACAAGGTGCTGAAGGACCTCGTCGTCAAGTACAAGACCATGCGCGGGTACCGCGCGCCGTACGTCCCGGGCTGGGACTGCCACGGTCAGCCCATCGAGCACATGGTCGAGAAGACGCTCGGATCCGAGAAGATGGCGTCGACGTCCCAGGCGGAGCTGCGGAAGCTGTGCCGGGAGTGGGCGATGAGGTTCGTGAAGCGCCAGGGCGACGAGTTCAAGCGCCTCGGCGTGCGCGGCGACTTCGACAATCCCTACCTCACCCTCAACCCGAGCTATGAGGCGGGCGACGTCCGCGTGTTCGCCGACATGTATCGCAAGGGCATGGTGTACAAGGGCCGCAAGCCGATCCATTGGTGCTGGAGCTGCAAGACCGCGCTGGCCGAGGCCGAGATCGAATACGGCGACGAGACCTCGGACAGCATCTACGTGAAGTTCTGGTTGACGTCGAAGCCTGCTGCGTGGGCGGGCCGCCCGGAGAGGCTCGGCGTGCTCATCTGGACGACGACGCCGTGGACGCTGCCCGCCAACGTCGCGGTCACGCTCGCCCCGGACGCCGATTACGTCGCGATCAAGTTCTGCGAGGGCGAGGCGCTCATCGTGGCCGAGGCGCTCGTGGGGCAGGTCGAGCAGCTCGGCGGGGTCGAGTCGGCCGAGGTTCTGCCGGGGAAGATGAAGGGCAGCGATCTGGAGGGGCTGCGCTACGAGCTGCCCGTGTTTCCCGATCGAACCGGCATCGTCGTGACCGGTCCCCACGTCGAGCTCACCGCAGGGACCGGCGCAGTGCACACCGCTCCCGGGCACGGCGAGGAGGACTACCTCGTCGGCGTGAAGCACGAGCTGCCGTCGCCGATGCCGGTGAACGACCTCGGCGTGTTCACTGACGAGGCGGGGCCGTTCGCCGGCCTGCACGTCGAAGAGGCCAACCCGCGCATCATCGATTGGCTGCGCGAGCGCGGGACGCTGCTCTGGTCGGGCAAGACGATCCACAGCTACCCGCACTGCTGGCGGTGTAAGAAGCCGGTCGTCTTCCGCGCGACCGAGCAATGGTTCGTGTCGATGGACGCGACTGGTCTGCGCCGCGACGCGCTCGCCGCGATGAGCGAGGTCCAGTGGGTGCCCGGGTGGTCGATCAACCGCATGAAGGGCATGGTCGAGGAGCGTCCCGACTGGTGCATCAGCCGTCAGCGCGCCTGGGGCGTGCCGATCCCGGTCTTCGAGTGCGCGAGCTGCGGAGGCGTGGTGGCGAACGATGCCTTGTTCGAGGCGGTGGAGAGACTGTTCGCCACGGAGGGTGCGGACGCCTGGTTCACACGCAAGCCCTCGGAGTACCTTCCGCCCGACCTGGGGGCGTGCCCCGAGTGCGGCGGTGAGCTGAAGCCCGAGACGGACATCGTGGACGTGTGGTTCGAGTCGGGCGTCTCGCACACGAGCGTGTGCAAGACGAGGCCCGAGCTGCGGTTCCCGGCGGACCTGTACCTCGAGGGGAGCGACCAGCACCGCGGGTGGTTCCAGAGCGCGCTGATGACGAGCGTGGGCGCATACGGGGTGCCGCCGTACAAGACGGTGCTCACCCACGGGTTCATCGTCGACGGCGAGGGCCGCAAGATGAGCAAGTCGATCGGCAACGTCGTCGACCCGATGGACGTCGTGCAGCGCTACGGCGCCGACATCATCCGGCTGTGGGTGGCGAGCTCGGACTACAGCCAGGACGTGTCCGTCTCGGACGAGATCCTCGCCCGAAACGCCGAGGCGTACAGGCGCATCCGCAACACCTTCCGCTTCCTGCTGTCGAACCTGTTCGACTACCAACCGGGCGACGCGGCCGCGTGGGAGGACATGCGCGAGCTCGACAGGCACGCCCTCGTCACGCTGCACGACCTGGTCGAGCGGGTCACGAAGGCCTACGACGACTGGCGCTACCACGTCGTCTTCCACGAGACGTTCGGCTACTGCGTGACGGACCTCTCGGCTCTCTACCTCGACGTGCTCAAGGACCGCCTGTATGCCGACGCCCCGGGCTCGGTCTCGCGGCGCTCCGCGCAGACGGTGCTTGCAGCGATCCTGACCTCGCTCGTCCGGGTGCTGGCGCCGGTGCTCACCTTCACGACGGAGGAGATCTGGCAGGCGATGCCCGAGGCGCTGCGGGACGCGGACAGCGTGCAGCTCGCGGGGTGGCCGCGGGTGCCGTTCGTCGCCGCGCACGCCGACGAGGCCGCACGGCTGCGGGAGCGGTACGCGCGAGTGCTCGCGGTGCGCGAGCAGGTGATGAAGGCGCTCGAGGATGCACGCGCGCAAGGCCGCATCGGCAAGAGCCAGGAGGCTCGCGTGATCGTCACGCGCTCGGCCGAGGTGCTTGCGGCGCTCGAGGAGACCCCGGACCTCGCCGACGTCTTCATCGTGTCTGAGGTCGAGCTTCGTGAGGGCGAGGCGTCGGTCACGGTCGAGCGGGCGTCGGGCGAGAAGTGCGCGCGGTGCTGGAACTACCGGACGGACGTGGGCGCGGACGAGGATCACTCCGACATCTGCGGTCGCTGCGCGTCCGTGGTGCACGAAGTGGGGGGCTGAGTGATAGAATCGTCTCCGGCGGACTGAAGCCGCCGGAGACACGGCGGTTCGAGCGGACTCGCTGCCGCGAGCAGCTCAACCGCCGCGGGCGGA
>JAJZPX010000050.1 GCA_021811025.1 Actinomycetes bacterium | reverse complement strand
TCCGCCGTCCTCGCACACGATCGCGGATGCGAGCGCCTTGGCGGCGGTCTTCTTGCCGCTGCCGGCCGGGCCCGCGAAGAGGTAGGCGTGCGAGAACGCGCCCGAGGACGCGGCGGCCTTCAGGAATGCGGCGGCCTTGGGCTGACCTGCGAGGTCGTCGAACGCGCTGCGGGAAGTCATAGGAGCACTAGGTTAGCACGCCGCGCATGGCGGGGTGCCAGCGCAGCGTCTCCCACACCGCCGCCGCCACCTCCTCGACGGGCGCGTCCGCCTCGATCACCACGAAGCGATCGGTGGGGTCCGCATCCGCGAGCGCGAGGAACCCTTCTCGCACGCGGACGTGGAAGGCGACGTCCTCGGCCTCCAGCCTGTCCGCGCCCGCGCCCGTCGCCCGAGCGAGACCCAGCGCGGGGTCGACGTCGAGCAGGATCGTGACGTCGGGCGTGACGCCGCCGGTGGCCCACTCGTTCAGCGCGCGGATGCCGTCGATGTCGAGCCCTCGGCCGAAGCCCTGGTAGGCGAGCGTGGAGTCCGTGAAGCGGTCGCAGACCACGACGTCGCCCGCCGCGACCCGCGGGACGATCTCCTCGGCCACGAGCTCCGCCCGGGAAGCCTCGTACAGCAGCAGCTCGGCGCGCGGGTCGAGCCCGGTGTGAGCCGGATCGAGCAGCAGGTCGCGCACGCGGTCCCCGACGACCGTGCCACCCGGCTCTCGCAGCGCCGTCACCGCGAGCCCGCGAGCGCGAAGCTTGTCGGCCAGCAGCTCGATCTGCGTGGACTTGCCCGCGCCCTCGCCGCCCTCGAACGTCACGAATACGCCGGCCATCGTCTACAGCCCCATCCTCTCTCGCCACTCCCGCGGGGCCGTCAGATAGAGGTCCCCGCCCTGGGTGTCGATGGCGACGAACGCCGGGAAGCGCGCCAGCGTCAGCCCCATCAGCGCCTCCGTGCCGAGCTCCGGGTACGCGATCACCTCGGCCTCCTCCACGTGCGACGCGAGCAACGCCGCGGCGCCTCCGACCGCCGCGAGATACACAGCGCCGTACCGCCCGCACGCCTCACGCACCTCCTCCGACCGCGCGCCCTTCCCGATCGTCGCCACGATCCCGGCGGCGAGCAGCTCGGGCGTCCATGCGTCCATGCGCTTCGCGGTCGTGGGACCGACGGCGCCGAGCGGGCGGCCCGCGGCGGGTGGAGTGGGACCCGCGTAGAAGAGCACCTGACCCGCGAGCCCGTACGGCAGCTCGCCCGTGGCTCGCAGCTCGGCGACGAGACGGGCGTGCGTGGCGTCGCGCGCGGTGAACGCCGGCCCGGACATGAGCACCTCGTCCCCGGCGCGGAGCGCGGCCAGCGCGTCGCGCGTCGGCGGGAGCACCAGATCGAGCGGCATCCTCACGCCTCCCTCGCGCCCTCGGGGCGCCATCTCACCGTTCGAAACGCGTACCCCGCCGCAGCCAGCACGATGAACGACGCGAACACGAGCGTGATGCGCGAGCCCGTCCAGATGACGTGACCGGGCAGCACCAGGCCGCCCTCGGTGACCACCGTCCGGACGATCGCCCCGACGGCGTCGCCCAGAGGCGCCGTCACCACCATCGACAGCAGCAGCGCGACGCGAATTACGGACTCCATCGCGGTGAACACCCTTCCGCGGATCCTGTCGTCCACCGTCTCCGACACGTACGTGTTCCCCGCGACGGTCACCTCGGCGAGGAAGAACCCGGCGCCGATGCCGAACAGCGCCGCGACGGAGTAGAGCTCCACGAGCGAGAAGCCCAGCATGGCAAGGCCGAAGCCCGCGATGCCCGCGAGGAACAGCACGTTGAGATGGACGCGCCGGGCGAGCCTCGGGACGATGACCGCGCCGGACACCATCCCGAGCGCGAGGAACACCATCATGAACGTCGTCTGGGACGTGGACGCGACGCGCTGCAACATCGGCATCTTGTCGATGAACGGGATCCCGCCGGACAGGTTCTGCGACACGTAGACCGTGCCGACGGGGATGATGGCGCCCCCTCCGAGGATGGCGATCCCGATCGAGACGAGGAACCCGCGCAGCTCGCGGTGCTTGCCGAGGAACCGGAAGCTGTCGACCGCGTCCTTGCCGATCATCGACAGCGAGAGCCGCTCCTCGGGCCTGCCGTGGGACGACACGTGTATGCCGGCGAGCATGGTCGCGGAGAAGAGAAACGTCAGGCTGTCGAGGAACACGCCCGCGCGCGGGCCGAGCAGGTACGGCGCCGCCGGCCCGACGAGCAGCCCGACGACCGGCAGCTTCGCCGCGAGGATGAAGCGCACGATGCGCTCGAAGATCGCCACCAGCGCGCCGGACATCGTCAACCCGATCAGCATGCTCGCCTGCTGCGTGGTATAGCTGAGGCCGTTGGCCACTGCGAGGTCGCGAGGCTCCACCAGCTTCGGGATGAGCGCGTTCTTCGCCGGGTAGAACATGAGCCCCATCGTCTCGAGCAGAAGCACGATGAGGTAGATGACCGGGAGGCTGTTCGTCAGGACCAGGCCAAGCGCCAGCACCATCTGCGTGAGGTCGCACGTGATCATGAGCTTGCGCCGGTCGAAGCGGTCGACCAGCGCGCCGAGGACGGATCCGTACAGCAGCGAAGGGATGATCTTCGCGATCATGATGCCCGCGACCGCGAACGCCGAGCCGTTCGACAGCTGGGTGACGAGCGGGATCAGCAGGCCGATGACGAGCCAGTCGCCGATCCCGGAAACCACCTGGCCGATCCACAGCCTCCGGAACCGCCCCTCGGACAGCACGCGGCGGTACCCGCCCGCGCCCGCGCCGAGGCCGTCGCGCGGCAGCTGCTCGCTGCGGAACCCCTCGGGCGGGAGGGCCTCGTCGCCTCGGTTCTCGTCCGGCACGATCACTCGATCTCCACGATGGCGCTGCGCACCGCGGAGCATCCGAGGTTCACCGCGACCGGCAGCGCCGCGATGTGGCACGGCGCGGTCAGAAGCGAGACGCCGAGGGCCGTCGTGTCCCCGCCGAGGCCCGCCGGACCGATCCCGGTCGCGTTGATCGCGCCGAGCAGCTCCCGCTCGAACGCGAAGATGCCCGCGTCGGCCGGCGCCGCGTCCAGCCGGCGCAAGAGCGCCCGCTTCGCGAGCTTGGCCACCGTGTCGAACGTCCCGCCCACGCCGATGCCGATCACCAGCGGCGGGCACGCTCCGGCCGCCCGCTGCTCGACGGCGCGCAGCACCACGTCGCGCACGCCGTCCGCTCCGGCCGAGGGCGGCAGCATCTCGACCACCGACGCGTTGTCCGACCCTCCGCCCTTCAGCATGACGCTCACCGTCGCGCCGTGGCCCTCGCGGAAGGCGACGTCGAGGAAGGCGGGCGTGTTGTCCCCGGTGTTCGTGCGGTCGAGCAGGGCGTCGCGCACCACGCTCATCCTTAAGGCCCCGTCCGCGTACGCGCGCCGCACCGCGTCGTCGACGGCGGGCTGCAGCGGGGCGCCGGGGCACTCGGCCGAGCCGAGCTCGACCCACACCCACACCGTCCCGGTGTCCTGGCACAGCGGCACGCCGTCGCGCTCGGCGATCTCGGCGTTGGCGAGCAGCTCCTCGAGCACGCGCCGGCCGCGCTCCGACCGCTCGCCGGGCAGCGCCGCGCGCATCGCCCCGCGAACGTCCGAGCGCAGCGTGACGGCGGCGTGCCGGACGGCGTCGTAGACCGCCTCGCCGATGGCGTCGACGCCTACCACGCGCCTCAGCCCCCCAGCTCGAGCGACGCCACACCCTCCGCGACGGTCGCGGCCGACGCGCGCAGCTGCGCGAGCTCCTCGGGCGTGAGCGCGATCTCGGGGACTTCCACGACACCGGCCCTGCCGAGCACCGCCGGTACCGACAGATACACGCCGTCGATCCCATACTGCCCCTCGAGCAGGACGCAGCTCGGAAGCAACCAGTCGGCGTCCGAGAGGATCGACTCGACCATCTTCGTCACCGACGCCGCAGGCGCGTAGAACGCGCTGCCCGTCTTCAGCAGCGAGACCACCTCGGCCCCTCCGCCTACGGTGCGCCTGACGAGATCCTCCACGCGCTCGGGCGGCAGCACCTCGGTGAGCGGTTGCCCGCCGGCAAGGGACAGCCGCGGGAGCGGCACCATCGCGTCGCCGTGAGCGCCGACCACGAGCGCCGACACGTCGTCTATCGGCGTGCCCGTCGCCTCCGATATCGCGTACGCGAACCGCGCCGAGTCCAGCACCCCGCCCATGCCGATCACGCGCGAGGACGGCAGCCCCGAGACCTTCCAGGCGAGGTAGGCCATCATGTCGAGCGGGTTGGTGACGCACACGAGCACCGCGTCGGGCGACGCCGCCACCGCCTGCTCCACCACGCCGCGCAGGATGGCCGAGTTGGCCGCGAGCAGGTCGTCGCGCGTCATCCCCGGCTTGCGCGGCAGGCCGGCCGTCATCACGACCACGTCGCTGCCGGCGGTCTCCTCGTACGTGTTGGTGCCCGTCACCCTCGGCCCGAACAGCTCGACGGAGCGGCCGTGCATCATGTCGAGCGCCTTGCCCTGCGGCAGGCCCTCGGCCACGTCCACGAGCACGACGTCCGCCAGGCCCTTCGTCGCGAGGAGGAACGCCGTAGTCGCGCCCACCTGCCCCGCGCCGACGACGGTCACCTTCGGATATGCCACGTCCACTCCTCGCTCCGCGCGGTCCTCGACTCGAAACCCCCTCGCGGATTGTAGCCTACGGGCAGGGGCCGGCAACCTCAGGAGAGGTCGGCCGGGTAGCCGACGGCGGGAGGCGGCTCGCCGAGGTGATGCGCCAGCCGCTGCGCGAGGATCGGCGGCAGCACGGGGTGGGGCCGAGGCCTGTCCGGCAGCGAGACGGGCGCCTCGATCTGCGCCGAGACGACCGCTTCCCCCTCGCCCGCCTCGGCGAGGATGTCGCCGAGCTCCACGACAGCGCTTCGGCCGAAGCGCGCGACGCCTCGCGCGCTCCCGGTCAGCGCCGTGACGATGACGAGCCCTGAGAGCGAGAGACTGGCGTCGAGCGCGAACTCGAGGAACGCCTCGGCCTGCAGAGCGGACGCGGCGCAAGGCTGCCACACCATCGCCTCGACCCCCAAGGTCGCCACGTCGTCGAGCATCGAGGGCTCGATGCACTCGTCGCCGGTCAGCGCGACCGTGCGCCCGAGCGGCGTGAGGAAGGGCTGCAGCTCCTCGCCCCGGCCTCCCGCGACAGCGGGCATGACGACGAGGCTCCCGGGAGCGTGCTTCCGCATGTTCTCGATGAAGGCCTGGTAGATTCGCGTGTCGGGTCCCAGGCCCGGCAGCCGCGGGCAGACGATGACGCTGGCGCCCTCGTCGGAGGCCTGCTCGGAGACAGACAGCAGCGCAGCGAGATCCGTGCGCTCGTGTCCCCTGAGCTGATGTTGGATGACGGCGATCTTCACGCGGCCGTGCCCCCTCCGCGGACGGACCCCTCGAGGAGACACTATAGCGCACGGCGGGCTCACGCCGCCGTGCGCCACCGGCTTCCAGCTGACTCGCTTCGCTCGCAGCTGAAGCCGGTGCGCGGACTCGCACCGCCGTGCGCCGCTACCGCTCGCCGGCCGCCTTGCGCTTCCGTTGAGCCGCACCCTTGCGCGCGGCCGTTCGGCGCTTGGCCGTCTTCGGCGGCGTCGGCGACGGCGAGCTTCCCTCCTCGACGGCGGACTTCCCGCCGTTCTTGATGGGACACTCGGGGTTGATGCAAATCTTCCACGGGCCCTTGCGCGTGTGGACGACGATCTTCGGCGTGCCATGCTCGCCGCACTCGCACGTCTCGCCCGTCGGCTCGATCTCCCCGGACTGCGGGAGCGGGTAGCTCGTGCCGCAGCTGTCGTAGTTCGTGCAGCGCACGTAGCGCTTGAGGGTGTTCGGCGAGCGCCGGACGACGAGGTCTCCGCCGTCGCCCGTCGGGCACTTCCCGACGACGACCTCCGGCTCCACGCGAGTGGGGCACGCGGGGTCCAGGCAGATCACGCGGGGACGCTGCTTGAACTGGATGATCTTCACTTGCGGCGTGCCGCACTCCGGGCACGGCTCCGGCACGGCCTCGTAGCGCGCCTTCGGCAGCGGGTACGTCACCTGGCACTCGGGGTAGCCCGTGCACCCCACGAAGTGACTGCGGGTCTTCGGCGAGTACTTGACCATCAGGTCGTGCCCCGACTTCGGGCACTTCCCGAGCTTCGCGTCCTCGTCGGCGGCGACCTTGAGCTCCTCGCCCACCTCCGGCGTCTTGGGCAGCAGCACCCGCATCACGCCCTCGAGCAGGCTCCGGCTGTGCCCGACGACCTGCTCGCGCTGGGCGTGCGCCTCCGCGATCGCGTCCATCTCGGCATCGAGCTCGCGCGTCATCTCGGGCGACGTGATGCGCTCGGCGTACTTCTCGAGCGCCTCGATGACGATGCGCCCCTGGCACGTCGGCTCCATCGGATCGCCGGTCACGTACTTGCGGTCGTACAGCGTCTGCAGGATCGCATGACGGGTCGCCTTCGTGCCGAGGCCGAGCTTCTCCATCTCCTGGATCATCCGGCCCTGGCTGTACCGCGCCGGCGGCTGCGTCTGCTTCTCGACCGCCCCGCCGTCCACCACGCCGAGGAACGACGGCTCGTCGCCCTCGGCCATCGCCGGGAGGAGATCCTCCTTCCGGGAGCCGTAGGGGTAGATCGCGCGGAACCCGGGGACGACGAGCACCTCGCCGCGCGCGATGAACGGCTGGCCCGCCACGTCGAGCCGCACCTTCGTGGTCTCGACGACGGCCGGGTCGGACAAGGTTGCCATGAACCGGCGCGCCACCAGGTTGTACAGCTTCCACTCCTCGGGCTTGAGCCGCTCGGGGTCCGCGGCGCCGGTGGGATGGATCGGCGGATGGTCCGTCGCCTCCCTGCTGCCGCGCGTCGGCGTCAGCTGTCCCTTGGCGAGCAGAGCGTTCGCCGTCTCGCGGTACACGGCTACCTCGGCAAGCTGGCCGAGGATCCCGCGAAGCTCCAGGCTCGCGGGGTAGACGGTGTTGTCGACGCGCGGGTAGCTGATGAGCCCGTCCATGTAGAGGCTCTCCGCCACCCGCATCGTCTGCGCCGGCGTCATGCCCTCGGCCGAGGCGGCCGCCATGAGGGAGGTCGTGTTGAAGGGCGCGGGCGCCGCGATCGTGCGCTTCGACCTCTCGACGGCCTCCACGCGCGCCTTCTCGGCACCGGCGACGACGTCGACCACCGCGCGCGCCTCGTCCGCGGACTTGAAGCGCTCGGTCGCGTGGCCGGCGACGAACTCCTCGCCGCCCTTCTCGAACCGGCCCCGCACGACCCAGTAGGTCTCCGGGACGAACGCCTCGCGCTCCTTCTCGCGGTCCACGATCAGCTTCAGAGTCGGCGTCTGCACGCGCCCCGCGCTCAGGATCGAGCCCCACGCGCGCTTGCTCGCGGTGTTGCTCGCGATCGTGAGGTAGCGCGTCAGCACCGCTCCCCAGACGAGGTCGATGTCCTGCCGCGCCTCGCCCGCCTGCGCGAGCTCGTCGCTCACGCGTCCGAGTTCGGCGAATGCCTTCTCGATCTCTCCCTTCGTGATCGCGGAGAACCGCGCGCGTTCCACGGGAAGCTGAGCGTTGACGTCGAGGACGACCCCCCGAGCGTCGCTGCCGATGAGCTCGCCCTCGCGGTCGAAGTCGGTGGCGATGATGACGGCTTCGGACTTCCCGGCCAGGCTGCGGAGCGACTGGATGATGCCCTTCTCGGCCGGCACCTTGAGTATCGGCGCCTGGACGAGATCGGCGAGGTCGGCCGCCTTCCACTTCGCGAACCGCTCAGGGAAGTCGACCTTCATGATGTGGCCCTTCAGCCCGATGCTGACCCAGTCCTCGCCGTCGCGGCGGAACCGGTAGACCGGGGTGGAGTACACCTTGTCAGCCTTGGGCTTGCCCGTGGCGAGTATCTCGGCGATGCGCTTCGCCGCTATGTTCTTCTCGGAGATTACGAGGCGCATGAAGCGGCCCTCGCTTCCTATCGATCGTGATTACAGTCCGAACTCGGAGGCACGGGCTTGCATGGCGGCCAACGACAGCGCCAGGAAGTCCCCGCGCGTCATACCCATATCCTCCGCCGTGGCCATCTGCTCGCGGGAGGCTCCGCGGGCGAAGGCCTTCTCCTTCCACCGCTTGAGCAACGATCGTACCTCCACGCCCGCGAGCGACTTGTCGGGACGGACGAGCGCCGCCGCGACGATGAAGCCGGTGGTGGGATCGGCGGCGTAGAGCGCCTTGTCCATGAGCGTCTCGCGAGGGGCCTTGTCCGCGTGCGCGAGGATCGCGTGGATGATCTCGTCGTCCGCCTTGCCACGCAGCTCATCGGCGGTGACGAGGCCGTGCCGCGCGGGATCCTCGCCCGTCTCCGCGTAGTCGAGGTCGTGCAGCAGCCCGGCGAGCGCCCAGCGGTCGCGGTCCTGCGCGGAGAGCCCGAAACGCTCGGCCAGCGCCTCCATGATCGCCTCCACGGCGACGGAGTGGTTGACGAGGTTGCGGCTGCCGACGCGCTGCTCGACGAGCGCCCTTGCTTCGGCCCGGTCCATGGGTCCCTCCCGTCTACGGTCGGTTTCCCATAGTACTGGGCGCTGTCAACCCCCACCATACCGGAAGCTTACCTCGCGGCCGGAACGCGACAGCGCACGGCGCTACGCGGAGCGGGCGGCTTTCACCGCGTCGACGCGAGCTGCGAGCCAGCTCGCCCAAGCGTCGACTCCCTCGCCCTTGGTGGCCGAGATCGGGAAGATCGGCGCGCGGCCGTTGAGCTTGCGCACCACCTCGCGGAACGCCGCCTCGTCGAAGTCGAACACGGGCAGCGTGTCGTACTTGTTGAGGATGACGGCCTCGGATATCCGGAAGATGCCGGGGTACTTCAGCGGCTTGTCGTCGCCCTCCGGCACCGACAGGATCATGACCTTCGCGTGCTCGCCGAGGTCGAACTCCGTGGGGCACACGAGGTTGCCGACGTTCTCGATGATGAGCAGGTCGAGGTCCTCCAGCGGCAGCACGGAGACGGCGCGCTGGATCATGTCGCTCTCGAGGTGGCACGCGCCGCCGGTGTTGATCTGCACCGCCGGGATGTCGTGCTCCTTGATCCTCTCGGCGTCCACGCGGCTCGCGATGTCGCCTTCGATCACGGCGATACGGTACCTGTCGCGCAGCGCCGCGATGGTGGCGAGGATCGTCGACGTCTTGCCGGCCCCGGGAGAGGCGAGCAGGTCGAGCACGAACACGCCGTTCTCGTCGAAGCGCCGGCGGTTCTCCGCTGCGAGCGACTCGTTCTTCGCGAGGATCGGCTTGCTGACGTCGATCTCCATTACGCGATCTCCTCGTGACCCTCGTCCGTGTCGATGTCGATGCTG
Source organism: Actinomycetes bacterium (assembly GCA_021811025.1). GTDB lineage: Bacteria > Actinomycetota > Coriobacteriia > Anaerosomatales > JAJZPX01 > JAJZPX01. The sequence continues at coordinate 1,211 of JAJZPX010000050.1, read as the reverse complement.
TCGATCCGAAGCTCGCGCCCGGCGAGCACGTCGCAGAAGAAGCTCCCGCACTTGGGGCATGTGAGGTCCCACTTGTCGTGCTCGAACTCCTCACCGCACGAAGTGCACCGCGAGCGGGGCGAGACGTGCGTCACGGCCAGCTCGGCGCCCTCGGCGATCGTCCCCTCGCGCAGCGTCTCGAACGCGAACTGGAGCGCGGTCTCGACGATCTCGGTCAGGTCCCCGACGGAGATGCGGACCTCGGTGATGCTGACGGCGTTCTCCTTCTCGGCGGCTTCGATCGAGGCCGCGAGGATCCCCTGCGTGATGCCCATCTCGTGCATCTCTACGCCGCCTGTCCGGCTTCCTCGAGCTGCTGCGCCTTGATCCGCTTGCGCAGCAGGAGCCACGACGTCGCCATCGCGCCCTCGTAGAGCAGGATCATCGCCAGCGCCAGGCTGCCCATCGAGATCCAAGACCAGTCCGGCGTGACCGTCGCGGAGACGATGCTGATCACCAGGTACGCTATGCGCCAGTTCTTGCGCATCTTCTGGTACGACACCATCCCGCTCGCGATCAGCAGGAAGACGACGACGGGCGTCTCGAAGCCGATGCCGAACGCGAGCATGAACAGCAGGACGCTGCTGAGCAGCTTGTCCGCCATCGGCAGGATGCTCACCACGTCTCCGCCCTGCGTCAGAAGCCACAGGAAGCCGGGCGTGAGTATGAGCCGCCAGCAGAAGAACGCGCCGAGCAGGAAGAAGAACACGACCGCGAACAGAACCGGGACGAACCACCGCCGCTCCCTCTCCCTGAGCGCGGGGAGGAAGAACGCCAGCGTGTGGTACGCGATGACCGGGCTGCCGAGCAGGAGCGCGCCGAACAGCGCGACCTTGAAGCGGAAGATGAATATCTCGAACACGCCCGTGGCGATCGGCTTCGGGATGTTGAGCTGCTTCAGCACCGGGGCGATCGGGATCATCAGCGTGTAGTAGATCGGCTCCCAGAAGAAGTACAGCACCAGGCTGAAGAAGAAGACGAACAGGATCACGAGCGCCAGCCGCCGGCGGAGCTCGGCGAGGTGCTCGAAGAAGGGCATGCGTGCTGGTCCGATCGGCATGGCAGAAGTGAGGAGGGGCCGCGCCTACTCCTCGTCCTCCTCTTCGTCATCTTCGTCGGAGGAAGTGCTGAAGGCCGGAGCGGGGGCGGGCGTCGCCGACGCGGCAGCGGGT
>JAJZPX010000049.1 GCA_021811025.1 Actinomycetes bacterium | reverse complement strand
GTGGCGGCTCATCGCCCCCGATCCGGCCCCTCTCTTCGAGGGCTCCGGGAGCGACATCAGGTGCGACGGGCAGGTACGCTTCGCGTCGGCGGAGCGACGCGAGTGTCTGCAAGCGGACTGGCAAGGCACCGCTCCAGATCCGTGAAAGCATCGATCATCTCGGGTGCTTCGAACGCTCGATTCCGCCTGCCGATCGTGATCTGCCGAAGGACCCCGGCTTTCACCAAGTCGTCGACAGCGATGTTCGCGACCTTGTAGGTCCGGCCTAAGAGCCGTGCCACGCCGTTCACGGTAAGGACAGGGATGCCGGCGAGAGCACGCAGAAGAAGGTCGGTCGAAGAGCCCGAGCGGACCTTGCCGAGTCTCGCCCGGATGACCTCGCGCCTGTCGTCGTGCAACCGATGGAGCCGCCCGGCATACTGCTGGAGCGTCCCTCGCCAGGAGATCGGCATCGCGAGGAAGAGCGTGTCGAGACGAGCGTCGTCGAAGCCCTCTCCGACGAGCCGGCCGGTAGCGACCAGCACCCGCGGCTCTGTCAAGAGAGCCACGTATCGCGTCACCGAATGACATTTCGCGTGTCTCTGACGACGGTCGTGGAGCCGCCCGGATTGCCAAGAGGTGCAACCAGGAGGTAGTCGACACGCAGTCGCTGTCGCGAGGCGCGTCACCAACGGCATCCAGAGACCGATCGTGATGCCGTTGCGCGCCAAGGGACCGTCGTGCTTCCCCTGCTCGAAGAGGTCGCAGGTCGAACGCGATCGCCTGCGCCCCGACCCTCGATCACCTCGGAAACAAGTCTCTGACCAGCGGCGATATCCTCCGAGCGCGCCCCAGACCGTGACCTCCCACGCGCTGCCGCAGGCGTTTCATCGTGGCACGCATATCGCATCAGTCACCTCCGAATCGTTCGAGCGCCGCGTTGAGGCGCTGACAACTCGGGGGGCTAATGAGGGAACTCAAGACACCCACGCACGGCAAGTCCACCGATGCGCCGCAGCGAGCGGGCATCGGCATCAAGCGGGTCGGCGGCACCATGCTCGCCGGCGCGATCATCGCGACGGTCGGCTTCCAGGCCGCACCCGTCAAGGCATTCGCGGACACGCAGACCAGGCAAGAGGTGAACGTCAAGGCGAGGCGCACCAAGGTCGTCGACTACGGCGCGGGCTTCGACCTTTCGACGCCGAAGAACCTGAAGAAGCGGGGCGTCAACATCGTCGTCCGCTACGCCGGGTACCAGAGCGGCAAGTTCGCCTGGAAGAACCTGAAGAGACGCGAGGCGAACGCGCTTCGCAAGGAGGGCATCGACATCGTCTCCGTCTACGAGACGACCACCGGCTGGATGCGCGGCGGCTATCCGGCGGGCGTCAAGGCAGCCAAGCTCGCCAAGGCGGACATCATCGCCAACGGCGGCCCGAAGAAGCCGTTCGTGTACTTCGCGTGTGACGAGGACGCCGGCTACACCCGTCAGGTGAACGCCACCCTTCGCGGGGCGGCGCAGGTGCTCGGCCGCGACAAGGTCGGCATCTACGGCGGCTATGGGGTCGTCGACAGCGCGCTGAAGACGCACTCGGCTGCCAGGGGTTGGCAGACCATGGCTTGGTCGCGCGGCAAGGTGGCGAAGGGCATCGCGCTCTTCCAGACCATCAAGACATACGCGGGGGACGTGGGTCTCTCCTACGATTCGAACTTCGCGCACGCCGACGACATCGGTCAGTGGGGCATCCACACGGTGGCCACGGGCTCCTCGCCGAAGCAGGCCGCGACCAAGCAGGCTACGAGCGGGCCGACGCCCGCGCCGAAGGCAACCCCGAAGCCCGCGCCGGTGAGCTCCAGGCGCGCGCCCGCGAGCTCGACGCCCGCCCCGTCGAAGCCCGCGATCGAGCACCTGGCGACTCTACTCCTCCGCGTGCTGGGCTGGTAACACGCGGACCGCGGAGAGAGCCCGGATCTCCAGCTCGAAACACGCAGCCCACTCGCTTCGGCGGGTGGGCTGCTCCGCCTTGCGGCGCGCCCATCTCGTCTACGGCTGCCGCAGTCTGTAGCGACCCGTCTTCCGCGTGCCGACCTTCTCGACGAGCCCTGCCTTCAACAGCGGGTTGATCAAGTCCATCGCCCCCTGCTTGGAGACCCCCAGCGCGTCCCAGATCTCGGCCGGCGCCATGCTTCCGTTCGCAGCCAGCAAGTTGAGCAGGCGCTCCTGCCGGGGACGGAGCACGAGCCGCGCCTCGGTCGCCGACGCGACTTGGATACGCCCCCAGACACGCTCCAGGGTCTGCCGAAGGCCCTCTGCCGTGTACTCGAGCCAGCTGCTGAGGTCCTCACCCTCGTCCGCGACGCGTCTGAGAGCAGCATAGTAGGCGGGACGGTCGTCCCAGTAGTACTCGTCGACCGAGAAGCTGTGACGGGTGTCGAAGCCTCTCCGGTAGAGCTCCAAGAGCGCGAGGGCGCGACCCGCTCTCCCGTTCGCATCGGCGAACGGGTGGACGGCCTCGAACCGGTAGTGGACGATCGCCGAGGAGAGCACGGGTGACAGGCTCGCCGAGGATTCGTTCCACCAGGCGAGCAGCTCGGCCATGAGAGCCGGGACGTCCTCGGGCGGCGGCGGAACGTGCAAACCGACCTGGACGCGGATTCTCCGGTAGGCGCCTTCGCCACCCTGGTCCATCACGCCCGCTCCGAGGATGCGGTGCAGGGCGAGCACGTCGGCTTCCGTGATGCGCTCCGCCGTGGAGCGCTCGGCGACGAAGCGCAGCGCGGCGAAGCAGTTGACGACCTCGCGCTCGGAACGCGGCACGCGTGTGGGCGTCTCCGGCGCGTCGGCGAGCGCGCGGACTTCGGAAAGCGTCAGGGGGTTGCCTTCGATCCAGCTATCGGTCAAGCGGGCCGGCGGTTCGGCACGATCTCGTGCACGCAGCCGAAGCCGTTGACTCAGGCCTGCACCCGCTGCGGTAGAATGCGAGCCAGTCCGCTCCCATCCATGTGCGAGGAGAGACGCATGCCGCGCTCGATTCCCCCAGCCGTGGAGCAGCGCCTCTTCGCCGCGGATCCGCTCGATGCCGAAGGCATCCTGCGCATCGACACCTCGTTGGGGCTCGATGCCTTCGCGGAATCGCGCACGCTCCTCAACGCGCGCACGCTGCTGGCCGCCCTCGACGAGCAGCCGTCGAAGGCGACGGCCGAGCTGAAGAACCTGAACCGCGCGTTCGTGAAGCGCATGACCCAGGAGATGGCGTGGCCCGAAGGCTACATCGAAGCCGTCTGGCGCTACAACCGGGTGCTCGACGAGACGGACGTGCCGCGCCTGCACGTCCTCCGCAACCTCATGGAGATCGCCGGGCTGGTGAACCGGCGCAAGGGCTCGTTCCACGCCACTCGTCTCGGCAAACGCCTGCTCGCGCCCGAGCGCGCGGGAGAGCTGTTCGACCTGTTGCTGCGCACCTACCTCGGCCGAATGAACTGGGCGTTCGCGGCCTGGGGCCCCGAGGATCGGGCCATGCAGACCTACTGCGTGCACGCTCTGTGGAAGATCCGCGAGTCGGCCTCCGATGGCGCGCGGGCGGATGCCATCGCGCCCCGCCTCGCCGTCGACGACGTCGTCTGGCTTGCCGGCAGGTCTTGGGCTGCGGGACCGGAAGGCCTGGTGAGGGCAGTGCGGTATCGACTGCTCGAGCCCCTGTGGGACTTCGGCCTGCTGTCGCTGCATGCCGATTCCGAGGACGCGAAGCAGCCGCTGTGGCGAGTGATGCCGCTGTTCGACGCCGCGATCCACTTCGAACTCGGTGTGGACGGCAAGACCGCAGCGCGAGCCGGCGACGGGATCGTCACGCTCACCGTGACGCTGCGCGGAACATCGCCGCGAGTGTGGCGGAGGCTCGAGGTGCCCGCGTCGCTCACGCTCGACCGGCTGCACGAGATCCTCGTCACCGCGATGGGATGGCTCGACTACCACTTGCACGCGTTCGACATCGAGGGACGCCGGTACGGCGTGCCCGACGATGACTTCGACTTCGATGACACCCTGCCCGAGGAGCAAGTCGTGCTGGGGGATCTCGCGCGCGCGGACGTGAGGCGCTTCACGTACGAGTACGACTTCGGCGACGGCTGGCTCCACGACATCGTGCTCGAGGCCGTCGGCGAGGCGCTGCCCGGCGTCGAGTACCCGAGATGCGTCGCGGGAGAGCGCGCGTGCCCGCCGGAGGATTGCGGGGGCATTCCCGGCTTCTACGCCTTCGTCGAGGCAATGGCCGATCCCGGCCACCCGGAGCACAAGGACTTTGCGGTCTGGTACGGCGGCGAGTTCGACGCCGAGGCATTCAGCGCCGAGCAGGTGTCTTCGCTGCTGAGGATCGTCTGGACCGGCGAGATGCCGGCGGACGGGACGTTCGGGGAGTAGCTTATCCGGTCAGCAGGGCCACGCGACTGAAGCGGCAGCGCGATCAAGTTGCGCGCCCGAGAACCTTGCCACAAGGACACGATTCGAAAGCGCCATATCAGGAGCTGCCTCTCTCGCGTTCTGACCGGATGCATTCCCGGTCAGCAAGTCGCGCCGCCTCGCGCTGGAGCCTGCCGGCCACTTCGAGCGACAGATACTCCTCGCCGCAACGGGTGCACACGCCGTGTTCGAGTCCCGGTACCTCGACGAGCGTGCCCTCCACCTCGAACTCGAGCGGATCGCAGGATGGAGCCAGCTCGCCGCCACATCTGCCGCAAGCGCTCGGGTAGGCCGTGTGGCTCCGGTCCACCACTGTCACTTCTCCTCCCGCCGAAGCTCGCCGTGCGTCCGGAGCATGTAACGGTCGAACTGCGGAACGGTGAAGGCCGCAAGAGCGTAACTGGGGGTGTACAACAAGCCCTTGTCGATGAGCCGGGAACGGATTGGTCCGGCTTGCGGCGTCGTTCTACCCAAGCGCTCGGCGACCTCCGACGCCCGATGGGGCTGGGGCCCGAGTTCCGCCATGGCCAGCAAGTAGCGCAGCTCCATTTCCGTGGTGCGCTCGGCGCGTACGCGGAAGAAGCCCTCGTCAAGACCGGCTTCAACCAGCGGGCGGATGGCGCGGACGTCCGTTGCCGTGATCGGTGAAACGGCCGCTTCGTCCCACGCCACGCGTCCGTACTCCTGAAGGAAGTACGGGTAGCCCTCGGTGAACTCGACGATCAGGTCGATGGCGGCGTCCTCGAAGTCGCATCCTTGCTCGTGGGCAGGCAGCAGCAGGGCATCGCGCGCGTCTGCGACGTCAAGTGCCCCGATGTGGACAAACCTGAACAGCCGCTCACTGTACGACTTCGTTTCACCGGCCAGGCGCGGAATCTGGGGGAGGCCCGCGCCCACAAGGGCCAGCGGCAGCGAACGCCGGGCGCAGCGGTGCAGGGCGGCGATGAGGGCCTCGAGCTCGTCGCGCGTGAGGTACTGGATCTCGTCGAGCAGCAGCACGACCCCGATCCCGTGCTCCTTCGCGGCCTTGCTGAGAGCGACGAAGAGGTCTCCGAGGTCATCCGAGAGTGAACCGCTGTCGGCGCTTCCGCGCCTCGCGTCTACGTCGAGTCCTGCAGTCACACTACCGTCGGCGCGAACCGTGAGCGAGAACGACCTGAGGACCGATGCTGCATCACGCAGCGCCTCTCCCCAGCGGTTCTTCGGCGCTATCTGGACCAGCGCGCGTCTGGCGAGTACGGCGATCTTCTGCGCGAAGGGCGCGCTCTTCTCGACCTCCCACTCGATCGACGCCCATCCCCGTGCGTCCGCGTTCTCCTTGAAGACATCGAGGAGGACCGTCTTCCCGACGCCACGCAGACCGGTGATGATCATCGAGCGTTCCGCGTAGCCGCGCTCGAGCCGCTCGAGCAGGATGTCGAACGATTCGACTTGACGGTCGCGTCCCACGAGTGCGGGCGGCTTCGTGCCCGCGCCGGGAGCGTACGGGTTGGTGCGAGGGTCCATGGTGGCTCCAGTTTTACGAGTTATGCGGAGTTTAGCGCGGATTGTAAAACTCCGCTCAACTTGTCAAACTCGGCTCCGGCCGCTCGACGAGTACGGGCTTCGCCGCTTCAACAGCGTCAGGCGGGTAGTCCGCTCTGCTCTTCACCATGACGGCCGCAACTCCCGCAGAACCTCCTCCGCTGTGCCTCCTCGCCGCGACCAGGCATCGAACGCAAGTCCAGATACAGCTGGACCGGCGAAACCACACGGACGCCGTACAGAAGGCGTGATTCCTATCTGATGCGCGGATTCGGCGCGACGGGAGGGCAGCGCGTCGGGCCTCAAGCGCTCGTGATCATCCCGCTGGTCCTGGCTCTCGTCGGCATCGGGCTGAACTTCGTCAGGCTGCCGGCGCAGCGGCTGTTCATCGCAATCGCCTCTGCAGCCGGCGCAGGCTGCCTCATCGCCTTCGTGGTCGAAGTCGCGAACAACGTCCGGAACACGACGACGCCCCTCGTCGCCACCTCCGTCACCTTCGGATTCGGGCTAACCGGCTCCATGGTGCTCTTCATCGCGGTTGCGGCGGCGAACGTCGTGCTCTACGTCGAAGGATTGAAGCAATCAAGGGCGAGCCGCGGGACGCAGGTGGCCGGCGAGAGGGCCGGGAGGCTGCCGCCACACCCGCCACCCGTTCCAGGGTAGGGACACGGGACTGAACGCGGAGAGGAGGCGGACGACATGTCTCGGAAGCATCGGTGGGAAGGCTTCATCTCCGTGCTCATGGTGGCGGGACTCTTCGTCGTCTCGGCGTGCACGGTGTCGACGAAGACCGAGCCCCTCCCCTCGACCGAGACGACCCCGACACCGCCGGGGGAAACGACGGGCGGGGCCGAGGCCACGGCGCCACTGCAACTGAAGGTCGGCCAGACCGCTCGATACGCCAGCGGGTTGAGCGTGACCGTGACGGGCGCCGGCCGCGGACCCGGAGACATGTCCGGCGCTCCAACCTTCAAGGTCTCCGTCCGCTACGACAACAAGGGGTCTGACGCTCAGCCCTTCAACGAGTTCGACTGGCAGATCGAGGACGCCAACGGCGCTCGGACCAACGACATCGCAATGCTGGCGGAGGCACCACCGACCTTGGGCTCCGGCGAGCTCGCTCCGGGGGGCACGAAGGTCGGCGACATCTACTTCGCATCCAAGGGGCCAGTGGCCAAGGTCGTGTACTCGGCCACGATCTTCGGCGGCGAGGAGGCCCGCGCAACCTGGACCGTGAGCGGACCGAACGCGAAGGTCGTCTACGACGAGGCCCAGGACCTCGACAAGCGCATCGGCCTGGCCGCCGACCACATCGACGCCGAGCTCGGGGAAGCAGGCACGGTCAGTAACGACACGCTGGTCGAATGCGAGAGTCTTCGAGACGAGGTCCAGGCAACGCTCGCCGATGCCCGCGGCCTCAACGATCCTCGACGCAAGCTGCTGGTGGAGGTGCTCGAGCTCCATCTGACGCGTGCCCAGGCTCTCGTCGACGGCGCTCAAGCGGCACGCGAAGGGGGCGACTACATGCCGGCCTTCAAGCGCGGGCAGAGCGCGAAAGAGGCGCTCGGCTGGATTCGACAGAGCGACGGCACCTACAGGCTCGATCCGAACGGGCTCCAGGCGAAGCTGAACGCGGCGTTCGGCAAGTAGCCCCTGGGCATTGTGAGCTACGCCCTCGCAGTCTCCGGAAGCGCCGCGATCCCGCCCCCCTCTCAGGTTTCCGGGACCGCGTTTCAGCAGCCAATGGCGGAGGGGGATTCGAACCCTCGTGGCCGGGTAACATGCATCGCGGCAACCGGGTGGGCCGAAGCATGATGGAGCACGTCGTTTCCAGGGACGGGACGCGGATCGCATACGAGCGTCGAGGAGAGGGGCCCTCGCTCGTGCTCGTTCACGGCACCGGAATCGACCATACCTACTGGGAGCCGGTGCAGCCCGGACTCGAACGGCATTTCACCCTCTACCTCGTCGATCGGCGAGGTCGGGGCGACAGCGGGGACACGGCGCCCTACGCGATCCGGCGCGAGTTCGAGGACGTCGCCGCGATGGTCGAGAGCGTGCCGGGGAGAGCCTTCCTGCTCGGCCACTCCTACGGCGCCCTGTGCTCGCTCGAAGCCGCCCTGCCGATGACCCCGATCGCCAAGATGATCCTGAACGAACCGCCGATGCGCACGACTGTGCCCGTCGAGTACCCGGCGGAGGTCCGAGAGAGACTCCTGGCCTACGTCGCAGCCGGGGATCCGGAGAAGGCGCTTGTGGCGCTGTACGAAGTCGGCGGAAGTTCGCCCGAGGAACTGGCCGTGCTGAGATCCCTCTCCAACTGGCCCGCGAGGGTCGCGGCGGTACCGACGATGCTGCGGGAGATCGAGAGCGTGAGGGACTACGCGTTCGAGCCGTCGCGGTTCGCGAACATGAAGACGCCGACCCTCTTGCTGGTCGGCGGTCGGACCGCTGCGGTCTATCGCGCAGCGATCGACGAGCTTCATGCGTCGCTCCCCGACAGCCGCCTCGTCGTCATGCCCGGCCAGGGTCACGACGCCGCGATCACTGCACCCGAACGCTACGTGAACGAGGTGCTCCGCTTCTTCCTCGGCGACAGCGACAAGGATCGGGATCGCGGATGAGATCGCGTCGGGCCGTGCCCTCAGACAGCGTGACCCCGGCTCCGTCCTCACGGCTCCGGGGTCACGTTCTCGCTGCATATGGCGGAGAGGGAGGTGGAGAGGGAGGGATTCGAACCCTCGTAGCCGGGGATACCGGCCAAACGGTTTTCGAGGGCGAGATTCGGCGTGATTCCCGGTGACAGCCAGGGGTCTTGAGTGACAGTTTGTGCTTGTCAGAGTGGTAGTTCGTTCGGGCCGAGCTGACGGGCGACCGACACGAGCCTCCACTCCGATGTCAGACCGGCATGCTACGGTTGGAAGGACTTGTCTCCGACGACGGAGGGACAATGGCTCTTCGCGGCCTCTCGGACGACTTCGTATCCGACCTCAAGCAAGGCATCCTCGCGCCGGTCCTCGAGCGCGTGAAGTCGGACGACACCCTCTGCCTGGAGATTCGCGACGGGTTCGTGAACGTCTACTACCGCGGCGGCAACCTGCTGCGGCTGACCGAGGGAGCGAGTTACGCCGCGGCGTTCGACCAGAAGTACTTCGCGGGTCAGGCGAGGGAGTGGTTCGCCGAGCTGCCGATAGTGATACAGACCGAGGAGCAGTCCCGGGGCTGGGTGGAGCGCTTCCCGCTGCTGAAGCAGGCGATGGACCTATGGTTCGCGTCGCACCCGAAGACGGAGCGGGAGTATCAGCAGCAGGTCCTGCGCGACAACAATTCCGGCGAGGGCTGCACCGCCACGGACTACTTCATCTGCGATCTGGAGTACGCAAACGCGCACGGCCGTTTCGACATGGTTGCCGCGAAGTGGCTATCCACGGGAGCTGCGCGCAAGAACCCGAAGGCGCGGCTCGCGCTCATCGAGGTCAAGTGCGGGGACGGCGCGCTCAAGGGCGAGTGCGGCATCCACGACCACATCGCCGGGATGAACGAGTTTCTGTCGGAGCCGGCCCGTGTCGCCGAACTCAAGGCCGAGATGCTGGGCGTATTCCGACAGAAGCACAAGCTGGGCCTGATCGGCACAAAGCACGCGCTGATGTCGTTCACCGACGAGGAGCCCGAGTACATACTGCTGCTGGCGAACCACGACCCCGGCTCGCGCAAGCTGCTGGAGGTCCTCGAAGGCGTCGGTGGCGAGGGACCGCTCGCAGACCCCGTCGGCGCGCGACTCAAGTTCGCGACCGCGACCTTCCTCGGCTACGGTCTGTTCGAGCAAGGGATGCTCACGCTGGACGAGCTGATGGCGGAGCGACGCGCTCAGGTCCACTCGCAGCGGTAGGCCCTCATGCAGCACCTGGTACACCGCGGGCGCCACGATCGGCGGCATGTGCATCGAGGTGCGGGCCGAGGACGGCACACGGGTCCTGCTCGACCTCGGGATGCCGCTGTACGACGCTGACGGCCGCGACTACCCGCCGGGCACAGCCAAGCGATCGACGAGAGAGCTGATCGCGGCTGGCGTCCTCCGCGACATCCCCGGCCTCTACGCCGATGACACCGGCGCACCACGGTTCGCCACGATCATCGTCACGCACGCGCACCTCGACAACTATGGCCTCGCGCACCACGCGCACGCGGACATCCCTGTCTACGCGTCCCCCGGCACGCTCGCGCTGCTCGACGTCGGCCGCGTCTTCTTCCCTGACGCGCCCTTGCCGCCCGTCCTGCGTCCGCTGCCTGACGAAGCGCCGCTGCGGTTGGGCGGGCTCGCGGTCACCGCCATTCCCGTCGATCACTCTGCGCCAGATGCGCGCGCCCTGCTCGTCGAGGCCGACGGAGAACGGTTGCTGTACTCGGGAGACCTTCGGGCGCACGGGCGCACAGGCTGGCGCTTCGACGCGATGCTCGAAGATGAGCGGCCGCCCGGCCTTACCAGATCGAGGTCGGCTGGCTCCGGAATCACGCCGCCTGACCGAACCCTTCGATCAGCTGTCGAACTTCCCACTCGTCCGCCAGACTGCAGCGAGCGAACCGCAACTCGGATTCGTCCAAGTCCCTCAGTGCGGATTCCACGCAAGTCGAACACCCATTCCACGCGATCGCGAACACTGTTTCCACGCGATGCCGAACGGGTCGGAGCGAAGCGACGCGGTTGTCCCTTCCAGAGTGACGAAGTGT
>JAJZPX010000048.1 GCA_021811025.1 Actinomycetes bacterium | reverse complement strand
GGCTTGCGTGCTGCCACCTCTCCGAGGAGGAACGTCGTCGCGGTGAGGTGACGGCGCTCGAACAGCTCGAGGATCCGCGTGTCGAACGGCAGCCCGTCGTCCAGCGTGATGGCGACCAGCTTGCGCTTCGGGCGGCAGCGGCCGATGGTGCGCGGCGCGATCGGGCGCGCCCCCGGGAACGGCTGCGCCGCCGCCTCGACCGCCGAGACCGACTCCGTGACGGAAGGCGCGGGCTCCCCGGACGTCGCTTCCGCGCCGGCAGCGGCCGAGGACGCGCGCGACGCGACCGGCGGGACGGGAGCGGCAGCCCGAGTGGCTGCCTGCCGCACGGGCGAGCACGCGGCGACGAGCGCCGCGGCTGCAAGAGCGGCGATAGAGACGGACGACCGAACGCGCGAGAGCGGCGGCAACGAGAGTGCCCCTTCCTGCTCGAGGCGCGAGACGCCTCGGCAGTCAGGGTAGCACGACGCGTGCGCGCGGTGCCGTCGTCACGCCGGCACCAGGTACCGGCGGACGAGCGGCTCCGCCATGCGCTCCCGCCCCGGCCGGTCCATCCTCGCGAAGCCGGTCCTCACCTGCAGGCAGCGCTCCGGCCCGAGGCTGCGCTCGACGATCGGCAGAAGGTAGGCTTCCTCCTCGCGCGTGTGAGCGCGCACCAGCCGCGCCCACTCCGCCAGGACCTCGCCCGTCTGCTGCGCGCCCCCTTCCCCCGCCGCGACGCGCTCCATCAGCGAGCGCGCCCGCGAGTGGTCGGCCTTCAGGCGGTCGCACTCGCTCGACAGGTGCGGCAGGCGCGACTTCACCACGGGGAAGAGGACCTCTTCCTCGCGCAGGTAGTGGACCTGCTCGATGAACGTGCGCGCGTAGATCACGAGCGTCGACAGGTCGCCCGGCTCCGGGTCGCGGCCCTGCACCAGCATGACTGCCATGCCCGTGGCGGCCTCGGCGGCCTCCATCACGCCTTCGTGGTCGCGCGTGAGAGCCTCCGTGCACCCCATCGCCGCCTCCCTCGCCAGAATGCTTCTTTCCCCCCGAACGAGGGCGCTGTCATCGCGGTGCTGTAGCGGGCGCCGGAGGAACGCGCCCGGCCTCGGCCGCCTCTGCCTCGTCCGCTGCGGCGGAGCGGCGGTAGAGGGGGTGAGCCGCGGTCAGGACAAGCCCCGACACCAGCCACGCGAGCGGGATCGAGGTCACCTGCGAGAGGTACCCGAGCCCCGTCTGCCCGACGGCGCCGCCGGCGTCGCTGAACAGCGTGTCGAGCGAGAGCGCGGTCGCGCGCTGCTCGGGGAGCAGGTGCGGGTTGATGAACGCCATGCGCACCGGACGGAAGATCCCGTAGAGCACGCCGTAGGCCACGTACAGCCCGACGAGGACCGAGAACGGCAGGACGCCGCGCCGGCCGCCTTGCAGCAGGACGCCGAGAGCGCCGATGGCGGTGACGACGAACGCCTGCGCGAGAACCAGCCGCGCGAGCAGCGGCGCGGCGGGCGCGGTGCCGCGTCTCGTCGCGCGCCCGACGAGCGCGTTGCCGGCGATCCCGGACAGCGCGTACAGCGCGGCGACCACGCCGGCGAGCCAGATCGCGTTCTGCCCGAGCACCTCGAGGAAGTACGGCTGCCACGAGTAGAAGCCGAACATCAGGAACAGCCCTTGCACCGCCGACGCGAACAGCAGCGGCCGGACGACGGGGTTGTGCAGGCAGTACGACACGCCCGTGACGAACACGTCGCGCGAGCGGTCCCCGAACGCGCGCATGGTCAGCGGCGGACGCTGTGCGCGCGCCTCCCGCATGAACGCGAGCGCAAGCACGAACGTGATCGCGAGCATCGCCGCGCGCGCCAGGAAAGGCAGCGCGAGGTCGATCTGGCCGAGAAGGCCGCCGGAGAGCGTCCCTATGAGCATCGCGCCCGAGAACGCCATCCCGCCCCGCGCGAAGACCGTCTGGCGCATGCCCTCGTAGCCGAGCCGGTTCAGCGCGTCGACCATCCACGCGTCGACGGCGCCCGTGTAGAAGGTGAACCCGAGGCCGAGGAATACGGACGACGCGGCGAACACCCACACGCCCCACCGGTACTGGTACGCCGCGACGTACACGAGCGTGGAGACGATGAGCGTCGACAGCGACAGCAGGAACGACGTCTTCCGGCCGAGGGTGTCGGCCACCACGCCGGTCGGCACCTGGAAGACGAGGTCGCCGACGGAGAACGCGGCGTTCACGAGGAAGACCTCGAAGAGCGAGAGCCCCGCGCGCAGCAGGAAGAGCGTGTTCACTCCCCAGATGACCGACGTCGAGAGCGTGAACAGGCCCTGCGTGGCGATGTAGGTGCGGATGACGGTCCGCGGGGATTCGACCGGCGCCATGGGTGGTAGATTCCGCTTCTCGTGGCTCGCGTCACGGGCGACGGGGCGACGGCGAGGAGCCTGCGATGGAGCGTGCGGACGGGTCCGCGGCAGCCGACGTCGGGCTGCGAACGGCGTTGATCGACCTCTCGCGCGGGCGGCAGGCCATGCTCTCCGTCGCCCAGCCCGCGCTCGGAGCGTGCCTCGCGGCCGGTCGGGTGCCCGACGCGCGCGTGATCGCCGTCGGGCTGGTGGCCGCGACCGCCGGCTACCTCGCGGTCTTCTCGCTCAACGACGTGCTCGACATGCGGGTCGACGAGAGGGCGCTCGCGGCGGGCAAGGAGGCCTCGCCCGACGGCGACGTCGACACCGTCTTCATGCGGCACCCGCTCGCGCAGGGCGCTCTCCCGCTCCCGCTGGCGCTTGCGTGGGTGGGCTCGCTCGCCGCGATCGCGCTCGTGGGGGCGGCCGCGCTCGGGACCGCGTGCGCGCTGGCCTTCCTCGGCGCCGTGGCGCTCGAGATCGCGTACTGCAGCCTCCGCTCGGTGACGTGGGCGAAGACGTTCGTGTCGGGGGCCATGGTGGGACTCGGCGGGATCGCGGGATGGGTCGCCGTCGCGCCGCTCACCGCCCGCGCGCTCCCCTTCTTCGCGCTCCTCGCGGTTTGGGAGATCGCGGGCCGAAACCTGCCGAACGACCTCGCCGACATCGCCGCGGACTCCGCGGTCGGCCTGCGCACCGTCGCCACGACGTTCGGCCCGCGCGTCTCGGCGCGCGCGACGGCGCTCGGCGCCTTCGCCACTGCCGCGCTCTGCCTCGCCCTGCCCGCCCCCGCGCTCGTCCGTGTGGCGGCGCTGGCGGCGTGCGCGTGGTCGATGATCGCGCCCGTCCTCGGCCTCGCCGCCGATCCCGCCCCCCTTCGCGCCGGCGCCTACTTCAACCGCGCGAGCCTCTTCCCCGCGCTCGCCTTCGCGGCGGCTCTCGCCGTCGCGCTCGCTGCGTGAGCGTGGACGCCGCAGCCGCGCGCCGCCTCTTCGACGCGAACGCCGCGCGCTACGACCGCGTGAACGCGATCGTCAGCCTCGGGCTCGACGCGCGCTGGCGCAGGTGGGTGGCGCGCCGCGCGGTCACGCGCCGCGGCGCGCGCGTCCTCGACGCGTTCGCGGGGACGGGGCGCGTCGGGATCGAGTGCGCGGCCCTGGGCGCGGACGTCACGCTGGCCGACGCGAGCCCGGCGATGCTCGGCGAGGCCGCGAGGTACGCGGGCGAGCGCGGGTTCCGGGTTCGCGAGGTGCTCGTCGATCTGGCGGCCGAGGAGCTGCCGTTCGCGGCGGCGTCGTTCGACGCGATCGCGGTGTCGTTCGGAATCCGCTACCTCGACGCGCCCGGCGACGTCCTGCGGCGGCTCGGGACGCTGCTGGCGCCCGGCGGGCGTCTCGTGGTGCTCGAGTTCGTCCGGCCGGCGCCCGGACCGGTGTCGTCACCGGCCGCCGTGTACTTCTTCCGGATCCTGCCGCGCGTGGCCTCCGCTCTGACCGGCAGGCCCGAGCTGTACGAGTACCTCACGGGCTCGGTGCGGCGGATCGGACGCGAGGACGACCTCGCCCGCCTTCTCTCCTCCAGCGACTACGACGTCGTGGAGCGGCGCCGCGCCGGCTTCGGCCTCGTGGCGGCGTTCGTGTGCGTCCCGTCCGCTTGATGCGCGGCGCGTGCGGCGTCTATCCTTTGGGAGTCCGTCCATGGGGAGGTCCGAATGCCGACACGATGGCGCCGTCTCGTCGCAGCAGCCGCCGCGGCGCTGATCCTGTCGGCTGCTCCCGCCTTCGCGGCGACCGACACGGTCTCCCCCCCGAAGCCCGAGCCCGTGCTCGTGCTGAAGGGCTTCAAGACGACGCCGGCATCGCTGCCCGTCGGTTCCCGCTTCAAGCTCGAGCTGCTCATCGACAACGTCGTCAACGCCGATGCCGACAACGTCGTCGTGACGGTCGGCGTCCCCTCGGCGGGCCCCGCGACATCGACCGCGGCGGCCGCCTCGCCCGAGGTCGTCGTGCTCGGGAGCAACACCCGCTTCCTCGGCAACATCGCCGGCAAGGCTACGAACCGCAGCGTCGTGTTCGACCTCATCTCCAACCCGAGGGGCGGGCCGGGGCCGTACTCGCTGCCGGTCACGATCCAGATGGACTCGCGGAACGGCGGCCGCATCTCGTCGCCGCAGAGCGTCGGCCTGACGTTCACCCGCACGCTCGTGTTCGACGTGGGGTCGCTGACCTACCCCAGAGAGGTCACGGCGGGCAAGCCGTTCCGGGTCTCGGTCGCCGTAAAGAACACGAACGACTTCCCGGTGAACGGCGTCGCGCTCGCGTTCGACTCGCCCGCGGTCGACTGGGTTTCTCGCGAGACGACGGTAGGCATCCTCGAGCCGGGAAGGGACGCGACGCTCACCGCGACGGGCATCCCTCAGGCGCCGGGCGTCCTCGTCGTGACGATGGCGATCACCTACAAGGACGACTACAACCAGGTCAAGGAGATCAAGCGCGAGGTCACGATGACCGTTCGGCCGAAGCCGGCCGAGCCGGCGCGGCCGCAGCGCACTCCCGGCATGGACCTGTTGCTCTTCCTCAAGGCGCTCGTCGGACTCGGAGGGTGAGATGGTCGAGGAACTGACGGGCGAGGAGCTGCAGGGCACGGCCGAGCGAACCGGCGTCTCGCCGTTGCGCCTCCTGGGCGCGCCCGCCCGCGTGCTCGTGCTGCCGCGCTCCACGTTCGCCCGCCTGGCCGGCGACTACGCGACGGCGTGGACGACGGCGATCGGGCTGCTCGTCGTAGCCGGCGCTACGAAGGCCGCGATCGCGTTGTGGCTGACGTTGAGCGCGCATCAAGGCACGCGCGTGCTCGTGGCCGTCGGCGTTCGCTACGGCGCGGACCTCGTGCTTCCCGTCGCCTTCGCGCTCTCCGCGGCCGGCGCGCTGCTCGTCGCGCAGCGTCTGTGGCGAGGCGACGCTCGCTTCGGCAGGCTCGTGTCGTGCGCGTCGCTCGCGCTGGCGCCGCTCGCGCTGCGCGACATCCTGCAGGGCGTCTACATGGCGCTGACCCGCAAGGCGCTCCTCAACCCGGGCCTCTCCGCGCTGCTGGCCCCGCCGCCGCGCTCCGTGGCCGGCCGCGCCGCTTACGCGCTGCTCGGCCAGGTCGACGCGTTCATGCTCTGGGCGCTCGTGCTGCTGGCGCTCGGCGTCGGCGTGACCGCGGGACGCGGCCGGTTCCGCGCCGCGCTCACGGCCTGCGGGATCGCGCTCCTGGCGGCCGCGCTCGGCGCGCTGCCGTCGTTCGCGATCGCGTCGCTCCTCTTCGGCTGACGCCCGAGCGCGCCCTCCTCCCGCCGTTTCCGGCCCTCGGGCGCCGGGTAGAAACGCCGTACGACTCGGCGAGGAGGCGCTCCCCATGCTCACTGAAGAACGCACCCAGCGGACGATCGACGCGAAAGGGCCGGTGCTGACCTGCGCGGTCACCGACTGCTCGTACAACCGCTTCGAGGCGTGTCACGCGCCCGGCGTCATCATCGGCGACGTCCATCCGGCCTGCGACACGTTCACCGTCGGCCCGGCGAGCATCGCCGCCGAGGAGGCGCTCGTCGCCGAGTGCGCGGTGAGCGAATGCATGTACAACACGAAGTCGAACTGCCACGCGGCCGGCATCACGGTGGGCTTCCACTCCGCCCACGCGGACTGCATCACCTTCCGCGAGCGCACCCAGTAGCGGACCCCGCGCTCCCCGTCCCCCGCGACGCCTCTGGTATCATACGTGCGTCCGTCGGGGACCTTCGGCCGCGCCTGCCGGCCGAAAGGAGTGAGCGCCATGTCGTGGGGTCTTGCGAACCGCCTGTCCCGCATCATCAGGCCGGAGGACGGCCGCACGGTGATGCTTGCCGTCGACCACGGCTACTTCCTCGGCCCGACGTCCGGACTCGAGTGCCCGACCGCGAGCGTCGTGCCGCTCGCGCCGTACGCCGACACTCTCATGCTCACGCGCGGGATGCTGCGGACGTGTATCCCGAGCACCGTGGACACGCCGATCGTGCTGCGCGTCTCCGGCGCGAACAGCGTGCTGGACGACGACCTCTCCAACGAGACGATCATCACGGACATCGAGGAGGTCATCCGCCTCAACGCGGCGGGGATGGCGCTCTCGATCTTCGTGGGCGCGCCGCACCAGCACCAGACGATCGCCAACCTCGCCACGCTCATCGACCTCGGCGAGCGCTACGGCATCCCCGTCATCGCCGTCACCGCCGTCGGCAAGGACATGGTGCGCGACGCGCGATACCTCTCGCTCGCCAGCAGGATCGCGGCCGAGATGGGCGCGCACATCGTCAAGACGTACTACGTCGAGGAGGACTTCGAGCGCGTCACCGGCACTTGCCCCGTGCCCGTCGTGATGGCGGGCGGCAAGAAGATCCCGGAGCGCGAAGCGCTGGAGATGACGTACAACGCGATGCAGCGAGGCGCGGCCGGGGTGGACATGGGCCGCAACATCTTCCAGTCCGACTCGCCGATCGGCATGATCGAGGCCGTGCGCGCCATCGTCCACGGCGGAGCGAGCGTCGACGACGCGTTCGCGGTGTACGCGGACGAGAAGGCGAAGGGCGGAGCGGTCACCGCCACCGCCGGCGGCCTCGCCGACGACCGCAAGATCTAGGCGGCGGAAGTGCCCGGCACGAACCGCGTCGCCGTCTACCGCAGCAACAGCGACATCCGCGTCGAGCATCGGCCGATGCCGGAGATCGGGCCTGGCGAGGCCCTCGTGCGCGTCCGCGCGTCCGGCATCTGCGGCTCCGACGTGATGGAGTGGTACCGGATGCCGAAGGCGCCGCTCGTGCTCGGCCACGAGCTCGCGGGCGACGTCGTTGCGACGGGAGAAGGCGTCGAGCACCTGCGAGTCGGTCAGCGCGTCGTCGTCTCGCACCACGTCCCGTGCAACACGTGCCGCCATTGCCTGGCGGGCTTCCACACCGCCTGCGAGACGCTGCACTCCACCAACGTCGATCCCGGCGGGTTCGCGCAGTACGTCCGCGTTCCCGCCCTTCAGACCGAGCGCGGCGTGCTCGCGCTCCCCGGCAGCATCACGTACGAGGAGGGCTCGTTCGTCGAGCCGCTGGGGTGCGTCGTTCGCGCGCAGGTGCGCGCGGGCGTTCGGCTTGGCTCGACCGTGCTCGTCGTCGGCAGCGGGATCTCGGGCCTGCTGCACGTCCGCCTCGCCGCCGCCCTCGGCGCGGGCCGCGTGCTCGCGACCGACGTCAGCACTTACCGGCTCGACTGGGCACGCCGCTCGGGCGCCGTGGCCGCTTTCGACGCGACCGAGGCTGGCGGGCGGCTGCCGGAGCTGATCCGAGAGGCGAACGAGGGCTGTCTCGCCGACCTCGTGGTGCTCGCCACGAGCGCACCGGCAGCCATCTCGCAAGCGCTCGCGTGCCTCGAGCCCGGCGCGACGTTCGTGTTCTTCGCGCCGCCTCCTCCAGCCGCCCCGCTCGACATCCCGATGCACGAGCTCTGGCGCCGCGAGGTGACCGTGCGCACGGCGTACGGCGCTGCGCCTTCCGACCTCGCTGCCGCGCTCGACCTGATCGCGACCCGCCGCGTGCGCGTCGACGACCTCGTGACGCACCGCCTGCCGCTCGACGACATCGCCGAGGGCTTCAGGCTGGTGGCCGAGGCGCGGGAGTCCGTGAAGGTGATCGTCGAGCCGTAGGAGACCGTCTACCTGCGGTAGACGTCGCGCCGATGCCCGACGCGCACGACCCACACGAGCACCTGAGCGTCCTTCACCTCGCAGACGATGGGGTGGTCTCCCTGGCGCACCCTGTAGCGCTCCTGCTGGCTCAGCTTCTCGCGGTCTCTTGGACGGGGATCGTCAGCAAGAGCGCCTACCCGGTGCAGGATCCGCTCGACGTCGGCCTTCGGCACGTCGCGAAGGTCATTCCGGACGGACGGCTTGAACGCGATGCTGTATCTTGCCATCTTCCTTCAGCCAGCCGAGCATCTCCTCGTACGCGACAAGCGGCTCGTCCGCCCGCTCTGAGAAGGCGCGCAGATCCTCCGCGTCACCTCCCGCAGGCATCTCAGCGTCTTGACGTCATGGCGTCAAGACGCCGCCGACCTACAGCGCGAGCACCATCGCCAGGTCGTACAGCTCCTGCCGCAACGGATGCCTGAAGCCGTAGCCTTTCTCGAGCGGCGCGAGCACGATGTCCGCGCTCTTCAGCGCGGTCATCTGTCCGCTCTCGCCGGACAGGAGCGCCTTGACCGCCGCGGATCCCATCCGCGAGGCCAGGATGCGGTCGAACGCGGAGGGCGCGCCGCCCCGCTGGATGTGCCCGAGCACCACCGCGCGCACGTGCTGCGAACACGCTTCCGCCAGGTCCCCCGCGATGCCGAACGCGCGCCCGGCACCCTCGGCCACGATCACGATCGTGTGCTTCTTTCCGCGCGACACGCCTCGCGCGATGCACGAGCAGACGTCCTCGAGCCTCCACGGCACCTCTGGCACGAGGATGCAGTCGGCGCCGGAGGCGAGCCCCGCGTACAGCGCGAGCATCCCGCTCTCGCGCCCCATCACCTCGATCACGAACGTCCGCTCGTGGCTGCTGGCGGTGTCCCGCACCTTGCTGGTCGCGTCGCAGATCGTGTTGAGCGTGGTGTCGAAGCCGATGCAGGTGTCCGTTGCGGCCACGTCGTTGTCGATCGTCGCGGGAACGCCGACGACCTTGATCCCGCATTCGTGGAGGCGCTGCGCTCCCCGGAAGCTTCCGTTGCCGCCGATCACGACGAGCCCGTCGATCTCGCCGTCGTGCAGGATCGAGCACGCCTCGGCGATGCCCTCCTCCGTGGCGAACCGCTCGGAGCGGGACGTGGCCAGGAAGGTACCGCCGCGGTCCAGCACCCCGCCCACGCTGCCGAGGGAGAGCGGGCGGAAGCTGCGTTCGAGGAGTCCCTCGAAGCCGCGCTCTATCCCCCATGCATCTGCGCCGGCGGCGATGGCGGTCCTCACGACCGCGCGGATGGCGGCGTTCATGCCCGGCGCGTCGCCGCCCGAGGTGAGCACCGCTATCCGCGGCTTGTCAGCCAGCATGCCCCTCTCCTCCCCGAGAGCCGCCCGCCGAACCAGCGGCCGGTCCTACAAGTCTGTCTCCACAACCGCCCCGAACTCCCGCAGGCGCCGGTAGCGCGCTTCGAGGAGCGCGTCGGGGGGCACCTGGGAGAGCTCGTCGAGCGCACGCACGACCGCGTCGCGGACGAACGGGTACACGGCGTCGGGGTCGCGGTGAGCGCCGCCGAGCGGCTCGGGCAGCACCTCGTCCGCTATGCCGAGGTCCCTCAGGTCCTCCGCGGTGATCCGAAGAGCGGCGGCCGCCTCCGATGCCCTCGCCGCATCCTTGTACAGGATCGTCGCGCCCCCCTCCGGGCTGATCACCGAGTACCAGGCGTTCTCGAGCATGATGAGGCGATCGCCGAAGCCGATAGCCAGCGCTCCGCCGCTGCCGCCCTCTCCGACCGCCGCCACGACGACCGGCACGCGCACGGCCGACAGCGCCGCGAGGTTGGCGGCTATCGCCCACGCCTGGCCGCGCTCCTCGGCCTCGATGCCGGGGTACGCGCCGGCGGTGTCGACGAAGGAGACGACCGGCAGGCCGAACTTGTCGGCGATCTCCATCGCCCTGCGCGCCTTGCGGAACCCCTCGGGGTGTGGCTGGCCGAAGTTGCGCGTCACGTTCTCCTTGAAGTCGCGGCCCTTCCGGTGCGCGAGGACCAGGCACCGCCGTCCCTCGATCGCGGCGAACGCGGCGAGCATGGCCTGGTCGTCGCCGAAAGCGCGGTCACCGCGGAGCACGAAGACATCGTCGAACAGCCGGCGCACGTAGTCCTGAGCGCGCGGGCGCTCGGGGTGACGCGAGACCTGCACCTTCTCCCACGGGGTAAGCGACCGGTAGAGGGTGTCGCGCAGCTCGTCGATCTGCTGCTCGAGGCCGGCGATCTCGGCCGCGAGCTCCGCGTTCTGCTCCGCCACCTGGAGGCGCTTCAAGTGCTCGAGCTGGTCCTCCAGCTCCGCCAGGGGGCGCTCGAACTCCATGATGAAGCGGCGCGCCACTAGGCCTCCTTCCGCACGGCCATGTAGCGCAGCAGGCGCTCCAGCGTCTCGCACAGGTCCTTGCGCGCGACGACCGCGTCGATCATCCCGTGCCGCTCCATCGACTCGGCCGTCTGGAAGCCCTTCGGCAGCGCCTGTCGGATCGTCTGCTCGATCACCGCGGGACCGGCGAATCCGATGCGCGACCCGGGCTCGGCGATGATGACGTCGGCGAGCGTGGCGAAC
>JAJZPX010000047.1 GCA_021811025.1 Actinomycetes bacterium | reverse complement strand
TCGCCTAGGATGGCGTGCGGGATGGTGGCGCCGGCGAGCGGCACCTTGAACATGTTCTTCTTGGCGTCCTCGACGCCCTTCTTGATCGCCAGCGGCACCTCGGCCGACTTGCCGATGCCCACGCCCACGTTGCCGGCCCCGTCGCCGACCACGACCAGCGCCGTCAACGAGAAGCGGCGGCCGCCCTTGACGACCTTGCTGACGCGGTTGATGTAGACGACCTTCTCCTGCAGCTCGTTCACGCCCGGGGCAGTCTGCTCGCCGCGACGCCCGCCGCCGGAACGCTCTCTTCTCTCAGCCATCCCTCGTGCCTCCTAGAGCTTCAGTCCGACGTCGCGCGCACCGTCGGCGAGCGCCTTCACTCGGCCATGATAGAGGTGTCCGCCGCGGTCGAACACCGCCGCGGTCACCCCGGCCTCGAGCGCGCGCTTCCCGAGGGCTTCGCCCACGACCTTCGCCGCCTCGGTGTTCGAGCCGCGTCCGATGTTCCCACGCAGCTCCGCGTCGATCGTCGAGGCCGAGACCAGCGTACGCCGCTCGACGTCGTCGACGAGCTGAGCGTAGATACCTGCGTTGCTGCGGCTCACGACCAGGCGTGGCCGCTCGGCCGTACCGCTGATCTTGCCCCTCACCCTGCGATGACGGCGTGCGAGCGCCGCCGCCTTCGCCTTGAGCTTGTCCATATGTTCGCTACCTCTCCTCTGTCCCATCGCGTCGCCGCATCACCTGCGGGCGCTTCGCGCCCGTCTGCCGGATGCGGCGCTATTTGGCCGTCTTGCCGAGCTTGCGGCGCACGTACTCGCCTTCGTACTTCACGCCCTTGCCCTTGTACGGCTCGGGCGGACGCCAGCCGCGTATGTCGCTCGCGACCTGGCCGACCCGCTGCTTGTCGATGCCCTTCACCACGATTCGGTTCGGCGCGGGCACCTCGAACGCGATTCCTTCCTCCGCCTTGACGAGCACCGGGTGGCTGAAGCCGAGCGCCATCTCCAGGTCGCTGCCCTTCAGGGTCGCTCTGTACCCGACTCCCACGATCTCGAGGTTCTTCGCGAATCCCTCGGAGACCCCTGTGACCATGTTCGCGAGCAGAGTACGGGTGAGGCCGTGCAGAGACCTGTGCTCGCGGGTGTCGTCGGGACGGCGCACAGCGAGGACGCCGTCGTCGAGGGTGATGATCATGTCCTCGTTGAACGTCCTCGCCAGCTCGCCCTTCGGGCCCTTCACCGTGACGGAGGGGCCTTCGATGCGCACCTCGACCCCCGCCGGGACCGGGATTGGCTGCTTGCCGATTCGTGACACGGCCGTTCGCTCCCTTCCTGGTCCGCTACCAGATGTACGCGATGACCTCGCCGCCGATGCCGGCGGTCCTGGCCTGCTTGTCGGTCATGACACCCCTCGAGGTCGAGATAACGGCCACGCCGAGGCCGCCGAGAACGCGAGGGAGTTCGTCCTTCTTCGCATAGACGCGCAGGCCCGGCTTGCTGATACGCCGGATTCCCGTGATCGTGCGCTGCCTCTTCGCGCCGTACTTGAGAGTGACGTCGAGGGTGGCCTGTGGCTTGGTGTCCGCCACGGAGTAGTCCTCGACGTAGCCCTCGTCCTTCATGATCCGGGCGATCTCCACCAGCTTCTTGCTCGACGGCATCGATACCGACGTCTGGAACGCCGCGTTCGCGTTCCTGATCCGCGTCAGCATGTCCGCTATGGGGTCCGTCATGCTCATCGTCTTCCGTTCCTTCCTATGATCCTGGATGAACCGTCCCGGCGGTTCGCAACAGGGCCCGTGGCCCTCGCGCCTTCCGGAGCGGCCCCGGCTCGTCCTACCAGCTCGCCTTCCGAACGCCGGGGACCTCGCCGCGGCTGGTCAGCTCCCGCAGGCAGACCCGGCACAGGCCGAACTGCCGGTAGTAGGCGCGCGGGCGGCCGCAGCGGTTGCAGCGGTTGACGCCCCGCGTCGAGAACTTGGGAGCGCGCTTCGCCTTGGCGATCATCGACTTCTTTGCCACGGATACCTCCTTGTCGGGACCCGGCCGTCCCCGGCCGAGCCCTCGAGCTCTACCTGCTGAAGGGGAAGCCGAAGGCTTCGAGGAAGGCCCTTCCCGCCTCGTCGTCCTTGGCGGTGGTCACGAACGTGATGTCCATGCCTCGAACCCGGTCCACCTTGTCGTAGTCGATCTCGGGGAAGATCAGCTGCTCGTCAACGCCGAGCGAGTAGTTGCCGCGGCCGTCGAAGCTGTTCGGGTCTACGCCCCGAAAGTCGCGAATCCTCGGCAGGGCGGTGGCCAGCAGCCGGTCCATGAACTCCCACGCCCTGTCACCGCGCAGCGTCACCTTGCAGCCGATCGGCATGCCCTTCCGGATCTTGAAACCGGCGATCGACTTCTTCGCGCGAGTGATCACAGGCTTCTGGCCGCTGATGATCGCGAGATCGGCCATCGCCGAGTCCAGCAGCTTGCTGTCCTGCGCCGCCGCGCCCACGCCCATATTGAGCACGACCTTCTCGAGGCGTGGGACGTCATGGACGTTGCCGAGGCCCAGCTTCTGCTGCAGCTGCGCCCGCACCTCCGTCCGGTACATCTCCTTGAGTCTCGGTGCCACGTGGATGTCTCCTTAGCTCATTTCGCGTGCCGGATTGCCGACCCGGCACGTCTTCCCACTCGGCCTGACGACCGTCACTTCTCGATCTGCTTGCCGCACCGCTTGCACACCCGGAGCCGGACTCCGCCTTCACGGCTGTGTCCGACCCGCGTCGGCTCCCCGCAGTTCGGGCACACGAGCATCACGTTGCTCACGTGGATCGTGCCCTCGATCTCGAGGATCCCTCCCTGCGGCTGCTTCTGGGTCGGGCGCGTATGCTTCTTGACCTTGTTCACACCCTCTACGACCACGCGCTGCTTCTCGGGGTATGCCCGGAGCACCTTGCCCTCCTTGCCGGCATCCTTGCCTGAGATGACCTTCACGCGGTCGCCACGGTGCACGTTAAGCGAGTTCGCCATCTTCGCGTTCCTCCTACAGGACCTCGGGCGCCAGCGACACGATCTTCATGTAACGGCGGTCGCGCAGCTCGCGCGCGACGGGGCCGAAGATACGCGTGCCTCGCGGATTGCCCTGATTGTCGATGACGACGCCCGCGTTCTCGTCGAACCGGATGTAGCTGCCGTCCGGGCGCCGCACCGGCTGGGTGCTGCGCACGACGACGGCCCTGACCACGTCGCCCTTCTTCACGGTGCCGTTCGGGATCGCCTCCTTGACGGAGGCGATGATCACGTCGCCCACCCGAGCGTATCGCCGTCGCGTGCCTCCGAGCACGCGGATGCAGAGCAGCCGGCGGGCGCCCGAGTTGTCGGCGACCTTCAGTCTCGTTTCCTGCTGGATCATCCTCTTCCTCCGTTGGTGCCGCGGGATGAGCTGCGAGCTTCGCGAGTCTGCTCGATCCCGCGGGCGTCGGCGCAGCGCTTCGCGCCTGCGCCGACGCTATTTGGCCTTCTCAACGATCTCGACGAACCGCCACCGCTTCAGCTTGCTGAGCGGCCGAGTCTCCATGATGACGACGCGGTCGCCCACGCTGCACGTGTTCTCCTCGTCGTGCGCGTGGAACTTGACGCTGCGCGTGATCATCTTGCCGTACAGCGGGTGACGCTTCCGGTCCTCGACCTTCACGACACACGTCTTGTCGCCTGCCGCGGAGACGACGATCCCCTGGCGGGTCTTGCGCCTGTTGCGCTCGGTGCTCATCCGGCTCTCCTTCTTCGCCGCCATCGCCTAGGACGCCTTCGATTCGGCGGCGGCCTTGATCTCGCGCGCGCGGCTCTCGGTGAGCAGCCGGGCGATGTCCTTCTTCACGCCGGCGATGAGGCCGGGGTTGTCGAGCTGACCGGTCGCGAGCCGGAAGCGGAGCTTGAACAGCTCGTCCCGGGAGTCCTTCAGCTTCGCCGCCAGATCGACGTCGCTCATGTCGCGGATGTCTGGAGCATTCACCTATGCCTCACCGCCCTGCTCGTGCCTCGCGACGAACTTCGTCTTGATCGGGAGCTTGTGCGAGGCGAGACGGATGGCCTCCTTGGCGACCTCCTCGGTCACGCCGGAGACCTCGAACATGATGCGGCCCGGCTTGACCACGGCGACCCACTTCTCGGGGTTGCCCTTGCCGGACCCCATGCGCGTCTCGGCCGGCTTCTGCGTGACCGGCTTGTCGGGGAAGATCGTGATCCAGACCTTCCCGCCGCGCTTCATGTAGCGGGTCATCGCGATACGGGCGGCCTCGATCTGGCGGTTGGTGATCCAGCCCGCCTCGAGCGCCTTGAGCCCGAAGTCACCGAACGTGACCTGCGTGCCGCCCTTGGCGTCACCCTTCATCGACCCGCGCTGCACCTTGCGGTGCTTCACTCGCTTCGGAAGGAGCATCTCTAGCCTCGACCTCCCGTGTCACCGCGGCGGCCGGCACCCGCGCCCGTACGGCGAGGACGCTCCTCGCGGCGCGGCCGCTCGCCCGTCTGCTCGGGAGTGGGGATCGGCTGGCCCGGCAGGACCTCGCCTTTGTAGATCCACACCTTGATTCCGATGGCGCCGAAGGTCGTGTCGGCTTCGGCGGTTCCGTAGTCGATCTTCGCGCGCAGCGTGTGCAGCGGCACGCGACCCTCGCGATACCACTCGCGACGGCCCATCTCGGCCCCACCGAGGCGGCCGGAGCTCTGGATGCGGATCCCGAGAGCGCCGCTCTTCATGGCCGAGGTGACCGCCTTCTTCATCGCGCGGCGGAAGCCGACGCGCGCGACGAGCTGTTCGGCCACACCCTGCGCGACCAGCGTCGAGTCGAGCTCGGGCCGCTTGATCTCCACGATGTTGACCGCCACCGGATGGCCGGTCAGCTTCTCGAGGTCACGGCGCAGCACGTCGACCTCGGTGCCCTTCTTCCCGATGACGATGCCGGGACGGGCGGTCCAAAGGTCGACGACGACCTTGTCGCCCTTGCGCTCGATCTCGATTCGCGACACGGCAGCGCGGCGAAGGCGGCCCGTGAGGTACTTGCGAATCTTGAGGTCCTCGGCAAGGGTCTCCTTGTAGTTCTTGCCGACGTACCACCGCGAACGCCAGTCCTCGGTGATGCCGAGCCGGAACCCGATGGGATAGACCTTCTGGCCCACGCTACGCCTCCTCTCGCTGCTTAACGACCACGGTGATGTGGCTCGTCCGCTTGTTGATCCGATAGGCACGACCCATCGCCCGCGGCTTGATCCGCTTGAGCGTGGGCCCCTCGTCCACGTACGCCTGCGAGACGAACAGCGTCTCGGGCTTCAGCTTCTGGTTCTTCTCCGCGTTGGCCACCGCGCTGTTCAGCACCTTGCCGACCAGCTCCGCGGCCGCCCGAGGGTTGAACCGCAGGATCGAGGCCGCCTCGGCGACGTCCTTGCCGCGGATGAGATCGATCACCATGCGGGCCTTGCGCGGGCTCACCCGCACGTACCTCGCGATTGCCCTTGCTTCCATCTGCTCGATACCTCCGATACCGGCGCGTCCTCGAGGCCGCTTGCGCGCCCCTAGCGCTTGCCCTTCTTCTCGCCTGCGTGCCCGCGGAACGTTCGAGTCGGGGCGAACTCGCCGAGCTTGTGGCCGACCATGGACTCCGTGACGTACACCGGCACGTGCTTGCGGCCGTCGTGCACGGCGATCGTGTGCCCCACCATCTCGGGGAAGATGGTCGAGGCGCGAGACCAGGTCTTGACGACCCTCTTCTCGCCGGACTCGTTCATCTCGCGGATCCGGTCGAGCAGACGGGGCTGCACGAACGGCCCTTTCTTGAGGCTCCTGCTCATGTCCTAAGCTCCCTTGCGCCTATCGGCTCTTGCGCCGACGGATGATCAGCTTGTCGGACGGCTTACCCTTCTTGCGCGTGCGGTGCCCCTTGGTGGGGACGCCCCACGGCGTGACGGGATGCCGCCCCGCGGTCTTGTTCTTGCCTTCGCCGCCGCCGTGAGGGTGGTCGACGGGGTTCATGACCGTGCCTCGGACAGTCGGGCGGACGCCCTTCCAGCGGCTGCGGCCGGCCTTGCCGCCCGACACACCCTCGTGCTCCGCGTTCCCGACCACGCCGATGGTCGCCCGGCACTCGAGGCGCACCATGCGCATCTCCGAGGACGGCATGCGCAGGATCGCCATCTCGCCCTCCTTCGCCATCAGCTGCGCCGACGCCCCAGCGGAGCGGGCGAGGGCAGCGCCCTTGCCCGGCTGCAGCTCGATCGCGTGAACGACCGTGCCGGTCGGGATGTCCGAGAGCCTCAGCGCGTTGCCCGGCTTGATGTCGGACCCGGGGCCCGACTGCACGACGTCCCCGACCGTCAGCTTCTGGGGCGCGAGGATATAGCGCTTCTCGCCGTCAGCGTAGTGGAGCAGCGCGATGCGAGCCGACCGGTTCGGGTCGTACTCGATCGCGGCCACCTTCGCCGGCACGCCGTCCTTGTTGCGCTTGAAGTCTATGACGCGGTAGCGGCGCTTGTGGCCTCCGCCCTGGTGCCGCGTCGTGATGCGGCCGTTGTTGTTGCGGCCGCCCTTCTTGCTCAGCGGCTCCAGCAGCGACTTCTCCGGCTCGCTCCTGGTGATGTCCGCGAAGTCGGACACCGACTGGAAGCGCCGGCCCGGCGAGGTCGGCTTGTACTTCTTGAGTCCCATCCAACGCTCCTTCCGTCCGATCGCCGGACCGCCGGGACTTCTGCGCGGCCCGAACCCGGACTACCACGGTGCCGGGAGGCTCCATCTCGCGACGCAGCCCTGCGGCACCCTCCTTCCGAAGGGCCCCTATCGCCCTTCGAAGAACTCGATGCTGTCGCCCTCCTTGAGGGTGACAACGGCCTTCTTCCAACTGCGAGTCAGGCCCTTGTTGTACCGTACGCGGCGCGGCTTGCCGTTGACCCGCATCGTGTTCACGTCGGTTACGGTCACGTTGAAGATCTCCTGGACCGCCGAGGCGATCTCGGGCTTCTTGGCCTCCTTGGCGACCTCGAACGTGTACCGGCCATGCTCGATCATCTCGTAGCTCTTCTCGGAGACGATCGGGCGGAGGACGATCTGCCGGGGATCCTTCATCAGCTCAGCACCCCCTCGACCCACTCGAGCGCGGGCTTCGTGAACACCAGCGCGGTGTTGTCCACCAGGTCGTATGTGTTCGCCTCGGACGCGGTGATCACGCGGACCTTCTCGATGTTGCGGAGCGACTTGACCGCCGACTCATCGGCGTCGCCCACGACTACCGTGACGCGTCCATCGATGCCAAGCGCCTTCAGCACCGCGGCCGCGGACTTCGTCGACGGTCCGTCGAGCTTGAAGTCGTCGATCACCTGCAGGGCCCCTTCGGCGGCCTTGGCCGAGAGGACGCTCCGCATCGCGAGCTTGATCACCTTGTTCGGTACCTTGAACGCGTAGCTGCGCGGGGTCGGGCCGAACACCACGCCGCCGCCCTTCCACTGCGCGGCCCGGATCGTGCCCTGGCGCGCGCGCCCGGTGCCCTTCTGGCGCCACGGCTTGCTGCCGCCGCCGGAGACCTCGCTGCGGCCCTTCGTGTCGTGCGTGCCCGCCCGGCGCGCTGCCAGCTGGCTGCGCACGACGAGGTGCACCGCGTGCGTGTTCGGCTCGATGCTAAAGACGGCGTCGGCGAGCGGCGCTTCGCCCACCTTCTTCCCCGCCGAGTCCTTGATGACGATGCTTGCCATGTCTTCTACTCCTCTGAGTCCCCGGGCGCCGCTACTTCGCGCGAATCATGAGCAGACCGTTCTTGCCGCCGGGCACCGCGCCCTTGACCAGCAGCAGGTTCTGCTCCGCGTCCACGCGGACGACCTCGAGGTTGCGGACCGTGACCGTCTCGTCGCCCATGTGCCCGGGCAAGCCCAGGCCCTTGAACACCCGTGACGGAGTGGCGCACTGACCGACCGAACCGGGCTCGCGGTGGAAGTGCGAGCCGTGGCCGCCCGGACCGCCCCGAAAGTTGTGGCGCTTCATGACACCCTGGAAGCCCTTCCCCTTGCTCGTCCCGGTGACGTGCACCTGGCCGCCGGGCTCGAAGATGTCGACCTTGACCTCGTCGCCGACCTTGAGCCCTCCGTCGCCGTCCTCCAGGCGCACCTCGGCGAGATGCCGCTTCGGCTCGACGCCGGCCTTCGCGAAGTGACCCGCCGCAGGCTTGTTCACCTTGCTCGGCTTCACCTCGCCGAATGCGAGCTGCACGGCCGAGTACCCGTCGCGCTTGACCGTCTTCACCTGCGAGACCAGGCACGGTCCGGCCTCGATGACCGTGACCGGAACCAGCCGGTCGCCGTCACCCCAGACCTGGGTCATGCCCAGCTTCCGCCCCAAGATCGCCTTCGCCATCTTCTTCTTCCTTCACTCCGTGCGGTCATGGGCCTGCTCACCCGGCTCCTCCGGGCGATCCCAGCGGACCGCGTCCTTCCATCGGCCGAGGCTCCGGCCGAGCGGCTCCTACAGCTTGATCTCGATGTCGACGCCGGCGGGAAGGTCGAGGCGCATGAGCGAGTCGACCGTCTTGGGCGTCGGATCGAGGATGTCGATGAGGCGCTTGTGCGTCCTCATCTCGAAGTGCTCCCGGCTGTCCTTGTTCACGTGAGGCGAACGGATGACGCAGTACAGGTTGCGCTCCGTCGGCAACGGGATGGGGCCCGACACGCGGGCACCGGTGCGCTGCGCCGTCTCCACGATCTTCTTCGTCGACTGGTCGACGATCTCGTGGTCGTACGCCTTGAGCCGGATGCGGATCTTCTGGTTCGCCAACTCTCTTCCTCCATCTAGCCTCCCCCCGGCTCCAGCTGCTCGCGAAGCGAGTCCGCTGCAAGCCGGGGATCAAGTGACGCCGGTGAGGTCGCTCCGCTTTCGCGGCCGCGGCCTCACGATCGTCACTTGATGATCTTCGTCACCCGGCCCGAGCCCACGGTGCGCCCACCCTCGCGGATGGCGAAGCGCAGGCCATCCTCCATGGCGATGGGGGCGATGAGCTCGCCACGCATCTCGACGTTGTCGCCCGGCATGACCATCTCGGTGCCCTCGGGAAGGTGGGCGACACCGGTGACGTCGGTGGTGCGGAAGTAGAACTGCGGGCGGTAGCCGTCGAAGAACGGCGTGTGCCGTCCACCCTCCTCCTTGGTGAGCACGTAGACCTGGCCCATGAACTCGGTGTGCGGGGTGATGCTGCCGGGCTTGCACAGCACCTGGCCGCGCTCGATCTCGGTGCGGGCCACGCCGCGCAGAAGCACGCCGATGTTGTCGCCAGCCTGCGCCTGATCGAGCAGCTTGCGGAACATCTCGACCCCGGTCACGACGGTCTTCTTGGTCTCGGGGTGGATGCCCACCATCTCCACCTCGTCGCCGACCTTGACCACACCTCTCTCGACACGCCCCGTCGCCACGGTGCCCCGTCCGGTGATCGTGAAGACGTCCTCGACGGCCATGAGGAAGGGCTTGTCGGTGTCGCGCACCGGCTCGGGGATGTAGCTGTCGATGGCGTCCATGAGCTCGTCGATGGAGCCCATGGCCTCCTCGTCACCCTCGAGCGCCTTTAGAGCGGATCCCTTGATCACCGGAGTGTCGTCGCCCGGGAACTCGTACTCGGACAGCAGCTCGCGCACCTCCATCTCCACGAGCTCGAGCAGCTCGGGGTCGTCCACCATGTCGACCTTGTTGAGGTAGACGACGATGTAGGGAACGCCGACCTGGCGCGCCAGCAGGATGTGCTCGCGGGTCTGGGGCATCGGGCCGTCGGCGGCAGACACCACAAGGATCGCCCCGTCCATCTGGGCGGCACCCGTGATCATGTTCTTGACGTAGTCGGCGTGCCCGGGGCAGTCGACGTGCGCGTAGTGGCGCTTGTCGGTCTCGTACTCGACGTGCGCGATGGCGATGGTGATGCCTCTCTCGCGCTCCTCGGGCGCCTTGTCGATCTGGTCGAACGGGGTGAAGTCGGCGTAGCCCTTCGTCGCCTGGCGCTTGGTGATCGCGGCGGTAAGGGTCGTCTTGCCGTGGTCGACGTGGCCGATGGTGCCTACGTTGACGTGCGGCTTGGTGCGCTCGAACTTCTTCTTCGCCATGAGTCTCCTCCTCTTGGGGACTGACGACGGTGCCGGCAGGAGACGATCCGCCTGCCCCCGGCTCGCTGAAACCCGTCCTCTAACGTATCTGGCAAGCGCGACGCCTCGTCGCGCCTTGTGACGCTGGTAGCGGTGACTGGATTCGAACCAGTGACTCCGCGGGTATGAACCGCGTGCTCTAGCCGCTGAGCTACACCGCCGACACGCCCGTTCTGCCGGGCACGTTGTATCGCTGGAGCCCACAACCGGACTTGAACCGGTGACCTCTTCCTTACCAAGGAAGTGCTCTGCCGACTGAGCTATGTGGGCGCGTGAAGGGGACACCCTTGGCGCAGGTATCCCCGTTATCGGCTGGTGGGGGCGCTAGGATTCGAACCTAGGTAGGCATAGCCAACGGGTTTACAGCCCGTCCCCTTTAGCCACTCGGGCACACCCCCAGACAACAAAAAAGACTACCTATGCGCGTTTTCAAGTTGCCTGGCCCGCAACAAGCTCCGACGCATACTACTCCAAGGCTTTCGGGAGTGTCAACGCGACAACGGTCCCGGGCGTAGCCACACAAACCGCTGGTAGGAGTGCCGCACGGACCGCAGCGAGATCAGCCGGCGACCGCTCGGAAGACGGAGCCCGTGACCGTGACTGGAACGGCCGCAGCGAGCACCGCTCTCGGCACGATCCGATACCAGGCCGAGTGATCGCCGACGAGGACGGGGCGGGGAGTGTACTGCTCGAAACTCGCCTCGAAC
>JAJZPX010000046.1 GCA_021811025.1 Actinomycetes bacterium | reverse complement strand
AACTTCTCCGGTCTGAACAGCACGTACACCAGGTAGACCAGCAGGCCGAGCGAGATCAGGCCCACAGCCAGGTACTCACCACTCATGCAGGTGTCATCTCCGCGCCACTCGAAGGACGTCCGTCCGTCCGGCTTCAGGCCATAATCGTGAAAGGATACTCCTCGACGGCCGCTTTACAACAGTCGCGGTTGTTTTCCCCCTCGGAGGGCAGGCCCCCCGTTTTCGCGGCGTTTCGCGCCCGTTTCCCGCGCGCTCAGCCGGTCTCGGTGACCTTCTGCTCGAGGAGCTTCGCGATCATCCCGGTGTTCGACACGGACATGTCCACGCCGAACTCCTCGGTGAACAGCCACTCGTTCTTTGGGTTGTTGATCCTCGCGATCGTCATCGGCACGTGGTACTCGTACTTGCTGAGCAGGCACACGACGAGGTTGTCCTCGTCGTCGCCCGTCGCCGCGACCACGGCGTCCGCCTTGCCGACGTTGACGTCCTCGAGCACGTACGGCTCGTCGCCGTCTCCGCAGATCACGCGCACGTTCTCGTTCTGGAACAGCGCCATCTCGTTCGTGAGCTTGTTGCACGTGTCGCGCCGGAACTCGACCACCGCGACCTGGTGGCCCTCCTCGCCGAGGATGCGCGCCAGCCACGACCCTACCTTGCCGCCGCCTACGATCACCACGTACATCGCATCCTCCTACGGGACGAGCATCTTCTTGAGCTTGGGCATCGACGACGTCAGCACGGCAAGCTCGGCGATGTCGCCTTCCCGGAAGATGGTGCCGTCGACGGGGATGAACGACTTGCCTCCGCGCACGATCGCGACCACGACGACCTCTCCCGGGATGCGCAGGTCGTCGGCGGTCCGGCCTACCAGCCGCGGGGCGATCGACGTCTTCACGAGCTGCACCTCGCCGTCGCCGAGCGTGACGTCGCGTACGAGCTCCTGGTGCAGGACGATCGAGAGGATCTCGTTGGCGGCCCAGGAGACCGACGACACGGTCGGGATGCCGAGGCGCCGGTAGATGTCCGCGCGGCGCGGGTCGAAGATTCGCGCGACCACCTTCGGAACGCGGAAGATGTCGCGCGCGATCGTCGCGGAGACGACGTTGCTGTTGTCTCCGCTCGTCACCGCGACGAAGGCGTCCGCCCTGTCCGCGCCCGCTGCGTTGAGCGCGTCGCGGTCGAACACGAGGCCGGGGACCGTCGTCCCCTGGAAGGCCTTCGGCAGCCGGAGGAACGCGGTGGGATCCTTGTCGATGACGGCGACGTCATGGCCCTCGGCCGAGAGCTTCCCGGCCAGCAGCGCGCCGACGCGCCCGCACCCCGCGATGATGACCTTCACCTCGCGCGCCCTCCCTCGATCTCCCAAGTCGCGTGCACTAGCATCCTACTCCAATCCACTTCCCGCGCGGTTGGGCCTACCCGGCCTTGGCTCGCCGTTGCTCGCGGCGGGTATCGGCCTTCGAGGCGGCCCGTGGTGCCGCCGAAGTCGCGATCGCCTCAGCGTGCAGCGGGTGGCGCTTGCGGTAGAAGAACTTCCTGATCTCGTCCGCGACGAGCAGCGTGGGGACGAGCGCGGTTAGGACCACCCAGTCCTGCCACTGCAGGGGTCCGTGCTCGAAGATCCTCTGGAACGGCTGCACGTAGATCAGGATGTTGATCGCGATGATCTCGATCAGGATGCCCCAGAGCAGGAAGCGGTTGCTGAAGAAGCCGACCTTGAAGATCGACTCGCGATTGGTGCGCTGTGCGAAGCCGTTGCCGATCTGGGTGGTCACGGTCGCGGCGTGCGTCATCGTGGTGGCCTTCGCGTAGAGCAGCGCTCCCGCCGCGCCCGCGCCCATCGCCGTCATGCCGGCCACGCCCATGTACGGCCGCCACCCGTGCGACCAGTACATCCAGTAGAAGGCGAACATCGCCGCGGCAGCCTGGATCGGGCCGAGGAAGAGATACGCGCGCCACAGAAGCGGCCAGTTGAGCAGGCGCTCCTTCGCCGGCCTGGGCGGCCGCTTCATGATGCCGGGCTCGGGCGCCTCGGTGCCGAGGGCGAGCGCCGGGATCATGTCGGTGCCGAGGTCGATCGCCAGTATCTGCATGACCGTGAGCGGCAGCGGGATCTTGAACACGACGAACAGGATGAACGGGACGATCTCCGGGATGTTGCTCGTGAAGATGTACGTCACGAACCGCCGGATGTTGTCGTAGACTGCGCGGCCTTCCTCGATCGCGTTCACGATGCTCGCGAAGTTGTCGTCGGTGAGTATCATGTCCGCCGCTTCCTTCGCGACGTCCGTGCCCGCGATGCCCATTGCGACGCCTATGTCGGCGACCTTGAGCGCGGGAGCGTCGTTCACGCCGTCGCCGGTCATCGCGACGACGTGCCCCATGTCCTTCAGCGCCTGCGCGATCTGCATCTTGTGCTCGGGAGCGACGCGCGCGAACAGCACGTCGTCCTTCGCGAGGTGCTCCTCGAGCTCCGCCTGCGGCATGTGGTTGAGGTCGACGCCGGTGACGATCGTGGCGGACGGGCCGGTGATGATGCCGATGCGCCGCGCGATCGACTCCGCGGTGAGCCCGTAGTCACCGGTGATCATGATGATCTTGATGCCGGCGGTGCGGCATTCCTCGACCGCCTTGGCGACCTCGTCTCGCGGCGGGTCCTGCATCGCCATCAGGCCGACGAACACCAGCTCGCGCTCGGTCTTCTCGGGCGAGTAGTCCGTCTCCTCGTCCGGGATCTCGCGGTACGCCATCGCGAGCACGCGCAGGCCGTTCCTCGCGAATTCGTCGTTCTGAGCGACGATCGCCTCGCGGTCCTCGGCCGTCACTTCTCGAGAGCCGTCGAGCGTGGCGATGCGGGTCGAGAGGTCCAGGACCTCCTTCGGCGCGCCCTTCACGTAGCCGATGCGGCCGAACTTGTGGAGGTGGATCGTCGTCATCCGCTTGCGGACGGAGTCGAAGGGCAGCTCGAAGACGCGGCGGTACGCCTTGAGCTCCTTCTCGTGGTCGAAGCCCGCCTTCTCGGCCGCGACGAGCAGGGCGGCCTCGGTCGGGTCGCCGAGGATCGTCCAGGTGTCCTTGTCCTCGGAAGGCGGGATGAGGCGCGCGTTGTTCGCGAGCGCCGCGGCGCGCACGAGTATCTGCAGCGCCTGCTCCTGCTTCGCGCTCAGGTACGTCCCCTCGTGCATGAACTCGCCCGTGGGCTCGTAGCCGCTGCCGAGCACCTGGATGTGCTGCCCGTTCACCCAGATGTCGCGCACCGTCATCTCGTTCTTGGTGAGCGTCCCGGTCTTGTCCGTGCAGATGACGGTGGTGGAGCCGAGCGTCTCGACGGAGGAGAGCTTCTTGATGAGCGCGTGCCGGCCCGCCATCCGCTGCACGCCCATCGCGAGGGCGAGGCTCACGGTCGGCAGCAGGCCTTCGGGCACGTTCGCGACCACGATGCCGACGGCGAACACGAAGCCCTCGATCAGCGTCAGCCCGGAGACGTAGTAGCCGAGCACGAAGAAGAGCACGCCGAGGCCCATCGCCAGGATCGCGACGAGCTGCACGACCTTCTCCATCTGCTTCTGCAGCGGCGACAGCTCCTGCTTCACGCTCTGCGTGAGCTGCGCGATCTTGCCGAACTGCGTGTTCATGCCGGTGGCGTACACGGCGGCCTTGCCGCCGCCGTAGGCGACGGACGTCCCGGCGAAGACGAGGTTCGGCATCTCGACGACGGTGAGCCGGTCGTCCTTGTGCTGCGACGACGTCTTGCGCACGGGCTCGGACTCGCCGGTGAGGGTGGCGTTGTTCGTCCGGAGCTCGAACTCCTCGATGAGCCGGGCGTCGGCCGAGATGTTGTCGCCCTCCTCGAGCACGAGGATGTCGCCCGGGACGATCTCGGCCGCGAGGATCTCCCTCACCTCGCCGTCGCGGATGACCTTCGTCTTCGACGGGATCATCGCTTTGAGCGCCTCGGTCGCCTTCTCGGCCTTGAACTCCTGCCAAAAGGAGAAGACCGCGTTGATGAAGATGACGGCGAAGATCGCGTACCCGAGCTGCGGCATGCCTCCGACGAACGACAGGATGCCGCCGACCCACAGCATGATCGCGAACAGGTGGTAGAAGTTCTCGAGGAACTTCAGCCACAGCGGCCGTCCGCGGACCTCGCGGATCTCATTCCGGCCGTGTTGCCCGAGGCGTTTGGCCGCCTCGTCCTCGGTCAGGCCGCGCTCGCTCGTACCGAGTGTCTCGAGAACCGTTTGGCGCGGCATCTCATGGCACGAGACCTCGGGGTCGCACACAGGACCTTCTGTGGGCATGCGTCACGCCTTCGTTCGGGTTCGTTCGAGTCCGCAACGCTTCCCAGGGGGTCCGAGTGATTGCGGCATCGCTAACGAATGGTGAGACCCTTGCGGCGTGTTGGCAAGTAGCCCGCCGAGGCTCAGCGTGCGAGCGCGAGCATCTCCCGCGTGCGCTTCGCGGCCAGCCGGAGGCCGCCGACCTGCAGCCAGTACTTCACGTACGTGATCCGCTTCATCGTGATCGCCGGTATGCCGGTGAGCGGGACGCCGTACATCCACCCGACGCCCCATGTCGGCCCGACGCTCACGAACTCGCCGCGGAAGTGCGGCTTGAACGGCCTCACCGCCTCGCCGCGCGCCTCGCGCAGGATGTTGTCCGCCGCGGCCGGCCCCTCCTGGATCGCCATCTGCGCCAGCATCATCAAGGGCGCGCCCGTCGCCGGGTTGCGCGCCTCGGCGACGTCCCCGATGGCGTAGACGTTCGGGTGCGAGACGCAGCGCAAGCTCTCGTCGACCACCACTCGGCCGTTCGCCGACGTCTCCAGTCCCCACTCGGACGCGTGGGGGTCCGCCTTCGCCCCCCCGGCCCAAACGAGCACGGTGCTGTCGACGCGCCGCCCGTCGGCGAGCACGACCACCCCGTCCTCGACGCGCGAGACGAAGGCCCCGGTGATCACCTCGACCCCCATGCGCTCCAGACGGCGCACCGCTCTCGCGCGCTCGCGCTCGGGGAGGTCGAAGAGGATGTCGTCGCGGCCTTCAACGAGGTGCACGTTCAGGTCCGAGGGGTCGAGCCCGGCATCCCGGACGCGCTTCGGCAGCATCTGCGCCAGCGTCCCGACGATCTCGACGCCCGTGGCGCCGCCGCCTACGACCGTGTAGCTCATCGTACGCCGCCGCTCCGTGCGATCCGCCATGCGCGCGGCCGCGGTCAGCACCGCCTGGCTGCGCCGCTGCAGCCGGCGCGCGTCCTCCACCGACCACATCGTCGACGCGTGCTCGACGAGCCCGGGGATGGGCGGTGTCGACGCGACCGCGCCGGTCGCGAGCACGAGCCTCCAGTACCCCACGCGCTCGCCCCCCTCCACCACTATCTCGTTGGAGTCCGGCAGCACGTCGGCCACCCGGTTGTAGCAGACGGTGACGGGGAGCCCGCGATAGAGCGTGGGGTGCCACAGCTCGCAGAACTCCGGCCGGTTGGGGCCCACCGCCACGAGGTCGAGCTCGGAGAGCGCCTGCTGGCAGGGGTTCGGCTCGACGATGAGGATGTCGAGGGAGTCCTCGGGCCGCACGCCTCGCGCGAGCCGGATGCCGCACGTCGTCCCGGCGTACCCGGCGCCGGCGACGATGATGCGGCGCGCGGGTGTCTCGGCAGCGCAGCCCATGGCGCTCCTTCCGTTCGCGGGTATGTTCCCTGTGGTATCGACTGATGCCGTGCAAGGCGGCCGGCGCCGGCCGCAGCCGGACGAGGAGAGGGCGATGGTGAAGGTCTACGCGTTGTCGACGTGCCCGTACTGCAGGATGACAAAGCAGTATCTTTCTGACAACGGCGTCGAGTACGAGCACACGGACGTCGACCTGCTCGAGGGCGAGGAGCGCCAGAAGGCGATCGACGAGGTGAAGCGGCTGTCGGGCGGGACGTCCTTCCCCGTGGTCGTGATCGACGGCGAGGTCGTCGTGGGGTTCGACAAGGCCCGGCTGAAGGAGCTGCTGCACCTGTGAGCGAGACGGGCGGATACGCGCTTCGGCCGCGGTTCGAGCCCGGGACGAGCGTCGATGACCTCAAGGCGTACATGGCCCCGTTCGTCGCCACGCTCGGCTACAAGTTCAACACGGACGAGGAGTTCGTGGACGCCGTGCTCGCCTCGGAGCTCGACATCCTCGGCCGAGACGGCGACGTCTTCTGCCCTTGACGGCTCAGGACCGGCGTGTACGCCGAAGACGTCCGGATCGTGTGCCCCTGCATCCCGTTCTACCTCGACGAGTTCTCGGCGATGCGGAAGTGCTGGTGCGGGCTGTTCATCCGGGCCGGCGTCGAGGACGGGAGCGTGCTGCACGGGGTGAGCGAGCCGCCGCCGGGGCCGGTGGAGGTGCGCGTCGCCGCGGAGGGCGATCTGCGCGAGGGCGAGGGCAAGGCCGTCACGATCGGCAAGCGACGCATCGCCCTGTTCCGCACGGCCTCGGGCTGGCACGCGCTCTCGAACGTCTGCAGGCACTGGGGCGGGCCGCTCGCCGAGGGCGGGGTGGAAGGGGAGTTCGTGATGTGCCCGTGGCACGGCTGGCGGTACGACGTGCGGACTGGCGCGACCGATCACCCCGACGCGGAGGTGAAGGTCTACCCGGTGACGGTGCGGGACGGCGAGGTCTTCGTCACGGTGTAGCGTCGCGCTTCGGGCGCCTTAGCGACCGCCGCCCCGGCGCGCGGAATCGCTGGATCCCCACCAGCAGTCCGCTTCCGATCCCAGCGAACGCGATCCACTCCCACGCGATCGGTGCGTGCAGTCCCTCGAGCAGGGCAGCCGCGGCGGCGCCGAACGCCCACGGCAGCGTGTAGTACTCGCGGTCGAACACCTCGAGCACGGCGAAGATGCCGGCGAGCAGCAGCCACGCCCAGAACCAGAGCTGCACGCGTCTCTCCTCAGCGTCGAACGGGGCGACCGGGTCGCGTCAAGCGTAACGGATGAGCGGGGCCAATACCAAAGGCACTAATCGCATCGAAAAAGTGCGTTGAATCATCTTGCGCCAACCGCTGGACGGGGCATACGGTGAGGGCTGCACGGACAGCTCGAACCCGGAGGTACCCGATGTCGTTCCCGCAGTCCGCCGTCGACACCATCGGCGGCACGCCGCTCGTCCCGCTCGACCGCCTCGCGAACGGCCTGCCCGGGCGTGTCTTCGTCAAGCTCGAGTCGCGCAACCCGGGCGGGTCGGTGAAGGACCGTATCGGCAAGGCGATGATCGCGGACGCGGAGGAGCGCGGCGCGATCGAGCCAGGCCGGTCCGTCATCATCGAGCCCACGTCGGGCAACACGGGCATCGCCCTGGCGATCGTGGGGGCCGTGCGAGGATACGAAGTGGTGCTCACGATGCCGGAGAGCATGTCGCTCGAGCGCCGCAGGCTGTTGGCCGCGTGCGGGGCGCGGCTGGTGCTGACCGAGGCGGCGCTCGGGATGAAGGGCGCGGTCGACCGCGCCGAGGAGCTGGCGGCCTCCGCGAGAGGCGCCTTCATCCCCGGCCAGTTCGACAACCCGGCCAACCCTCGCGCGCACTACCTCACGACCGGTCCCGAGATACGCGAGGCGCTCGCGGGCGTCCCGATCGGCGCGTTCGTCGCGGGCGTGGGAACGGGCGGCACCGTGTCGGGCGCGGGCAGGTACCTCAAGGAGGCGGACGGCGGCACGCTCGTCGTCGCGGTCCAGCCCGAGGAGTCGCCGCTCATCAGCCAGGCGCTCGCGGGCGAACCGCTGACGCCCGCGCCGCATCCGATCCAGGGCATCGGCGCGAACTTCATCCCGAAGACGCTGGACCTCGGCGTGCTCGACGTCGTCGAGAGCGTGAGCGGGCCGGAAGCGACGGCCGCGGCTCGCAGAGCGGCGGCGGAGGAGGGTCTGCTCGTCGGCATCTCATCGGGGGCGAACATCGCCGCGGCGCTGCGTCTGGCTGCGCGAGCGGACATGACGGGCAAGGCCGTCGTCACGGTCGCGCCGGACACCGGCGAGCGATACCTCTCCACTCCCTTGTGGGAGGAGAGCCGCTAGTGCGCGTCTCGCAACGCCTCGACTACGCGCTCCGGGCGCTCACTGCGCTCGCGCAGCAGCCGCCCGGGCGGCCGGTGGTCGCCGCGGACCTCGCCTCGAAGCTGCGCCTGCCCAGGCGGTTCCTGGAGCAGCAGGTCACCGCGCTCGCCAGGCACGGTCTCGTCAGCTGCAGGCGCGGCGCGGCCGGCGGATGCGTGCTTGCGAGGCCGGCCGGCCGGATCAGCATGGCCGACGTCGTCCGCGCCGTGGAGGGCGAGGTGCTCGACGTCCCGCACCTCGCACGCTCCGCAACTTCCGAGATGTGGCAAGCGGTCGCCCACGACCTGTCCGACGTGCTGGAAGCTG
This sequence comes from Actinomycetes bacterium, assembly GCA_021811025.1. Taxonomy (GTDB): domain Bacteria; phylum Actinomycetota; class Coriobacteriia; order Anaerosomatales; family JAJZPX01; genus JAJZPX01. Next base: position 2,463 of record JAJZPX010000046.1, on the reverse strand, counting down.
TGACGCTCGAGCGGCTCGCGGAGCGGCAATCGGAACTCGACGGGGCAGCAGCCTCGATGTACTACATCTGACCTTCATGCATCTACGCGGCTCGCGTCTCGAAACACCCTCGAAACATATGCAAGAGCAGGCCTTTTCCCATTCATAACCAGGCTTGTTGGGCCGTTCGGCCTTGTGCTACGCTCCATGAATCCTGGAGTCCAGCTCAAGGATATTTGAACAGTTGTCGTCCGCACACGAGAACGACAAGGCGCAAGGGAGGAAAGGGATGATCATGGGTAAGGGCAAGCGGCTGTTGGCCCTTGTCGCGATCCTCGCGGCGGTGGCTATGGTGGCCGCTGGCTGCAGCGGTGGCGGGGGCGGTTCCACGGGCGCCGGCGGCGGAACGGTTTCCGTCAAGCTCGCGGTGGGTGCCCCGATCACGCAGGGCGCGACCGCTCTGGGCCAGGGCATGGAGCGCGGTGCGAAGCTCGCGATCATGGACAACGCGGAGGCGCTGAAGGCCGCCGGCATCTCCATGGAGGAGTTCACCGGCGACGATCAGGGCGACCCGAAGACCGCGGTCAACGTGGCCAACCAGTTCGCGTCGGACCCCCAGGTGGTCGGCGTCATGGGCCATCTGAACTCCGGGTGCTCCATCCCGGCGTCGAAGGTCTACAACAAGGCCAACCTGGTCATGGTCTCCCCGGCGTCGACCAACCCGGCGCTGACCGAGCAGAGCCTGAACAACGTCTTCCGCACCTGCACGATCGACTCCGTGCAGGCGCCGTTCGCGGCTGACGCCGCAACGAAGGACCTCGGCTTCAAGACGGCGGTCGTCATCGACGACTCGACGCCGTACGGCGAGGGCCTCGCGACGAACTTCGTCAGCCAGTTCGAGAGCGATGGCGGCAAGATCCTGTCGAAGGAGAAGACCACCGACAAGGACACCGACTTCAACGCGCTCGTCACCAAGATCAAGTCGATGAACCCCGACGTGATCTACTACGGCGGCATGTACATGTCGGGCGGCCTGCTGTCGAAGCAGTCCAAGGAGGCCGGCTTGAAGGCCCCCATCCTCGGTGCCGACGGCCTGTACGACCCGCAGTACGTCAAGCTCGCCGGGGCGAGCGCCGAGGGCGACTACGCTACGTCCGTCGGCCTGCCGCTGTCCGAGCTGCCGAAGGGTGCCGAGTGGGAGGCTGCCTACAAGAAGGCCTTCCCGAACGATGAGATCGCCGCGTACGACACCTACTCGTACGACGCCGCGAACGTCATCATCCAGGCCGCCATCAAGGTGGCCAAGGAGAAGGGCGCTTCCTCGCTGACGACCGTCGAGGGCAAGAAGGCCGTCATCGCGGCCGTCGCCGCCACCGACATGGAAGGCGTCACCGGGAAGGTCAAGTTCGACTCCAAGGGCGACACCGAGAACAAGGCGATCACGCTGTACGTCGTCAAGAACGGCGCTTGGGAGCCCTGGAAGAAGTAATCGGGTAACCGAGAGTCACACCTCACGGGACCCGGGCGAGTGAAGCCACTCGCCCGGGTCTCTGTGAGGAATCCGGGTGCTCGCAAGGAGTCGTCTCGCGTCGCCTCGTTAGAAGCAGGTGGAATCGCAGTGTCAATGGCAATCGTCGGGCAGCAGCTCGTCAACGGGCTCACCCTTGGCGGCATGTACGCCCTCATCGCTCTCGGCTACACGCTCGTCTACGGCATCCTGCTGATGATCAACTTCGCCCACTCGGAGATGTTCATGTCGGGCGCGTTCGTCGGCTTCTTCGTCCTCGCCGGGCTCAGCAAGAGCCCGTTCTTCACAAAGACGGGCCTCGGCATCTTCCTGATGCTGCTGACCACGTTCCTCGTCGCGATGGTCGCGGTTGGGATCCTCGGAGTGCTCACGGAGCGGTTCGCTTACCGGCCGCTGCGGCACGCGCCGCGTCTCGCGCCGCTGATCTCCGCGATCGGCGTGTCGTTGTTCCTGCAGCAGGCCGTGCTCTTGTGGATCTCGGCCAAGCAGATCGCGTTCCCCAACTTCCTCCCAGTCGTGAAGTTCAACATCGGGGCGGTCACCATCAACACGCTGCAGATATTCATCATCGCCGTCTCGGTCGTGCTGCTCGGCGTGCTCGACACCTTCGTGAGCCGCACTCGGATGGGCAAGGCCATGCGGGCGACCTCGCAGGACCGCGAAGCGGCAGGACTGATGGGGATCGACATCAACCGGGTCATCGCGACGACGTTCTTCATCGGCCCGGCGCTCGGCGCGGTGGCGGGGGTGTGCAGCGGGATGTACTACGGCTCCATAGTGTTCAACATGGGCTTCATCCCCGGAATCAAGTCCTTCACCGCGGCGGTCATCGGAGGCATCGGGAACCTGCGTGGGGCGATGCTCGGCGGGTTCGTGCTCGGGATGATCGAGTCGCTGGCCGCCGGGTTCGTGTCCTCGGGATACAAGGATGTCATCGCGTTCGCGGTCCTGATCCT
>JAJZPX010000045.1 GCA_021811025.1 Actinomycetes bacterium | reverse complement strand
TTCCTCGTCGCGGCGGTGGCGGGCGCGCTCCTCCGGCGCGCGCTGCGGCGGCTGCCCGGGGCCGCGGCCGACGCGGCCGTCGCGGCCGTCGCGATCGCGCTCGTCTACCTCCTCGGCTGGCTGCAGCTGGCCGCCGTAGCGCACCTGTCGCCGGCGAAGGCCGCGCTCGCCGGCGTGCTGCCGTTCCTGCCGCTGGACGCGCTGAAGGCGGCCGGGGCCGTGGCAGTGGCGGCGGCGGTGCGCCGCACCCCCTTCGTCCGCGAGGGGAGGGCCGATTCGGCCGAGGCCGTTCGCTCGCGGGCCTAACGCGTGTCAGAGGGGTCGGCTACGATGGGAGCGTCCATTCGTCAGCCGGGAGGCCAAGGGATCGATGCCGTCGAACGTTCGCTTCGTCCACGCCGCGGACCTTCACCTCGGCGCGCCGTTCAAAGGCGTAGACGCGTCGGACCCTCGCGTCCGTGACGCGCTCGTCGCTTCCACGCACGAGGCGCTCGGCCGCGTCGTCGACTTGTGCGTCGCCGAGCGCGCGGACTTCCTCGTGCTGTCGGGCGACGTCTACAACTCCGCCGAGAAGAGCGTGCACGACCAGGCCGCCTTCCGCGCGCAGATGCGCCGCCTCGAGGAGGCGGGCATAACGGCGTACGTCGCGCACGGCAACCACGACCCGGCGGACGGCTGGTCGGCCGGGCTGGCGCTGCCGGAGACGGTGCACGTCTTCCGGCACGACGCCGTGGAGCGCGTCGAGCACGTGCGCGACGGCGAGGCGGTGGCCGCGCTCTACGGCCGCAGCTTCCCCACGCGCAAGGTGACGGACGACTACGCCGAGGGATTCCGGCGGGCCGACGGGGAGGCGCTCGCGATCGGGGTGCTCCACACCAACGTCGGGAGCCGCCCCGGGTACGACGACTACGCGCCCGCCACGACGGATGGGCTCGCCAGGGCGGGGATGGACTACTGGGCGCTCGGCCACATCCATCAGCCCGGCCGCATATCGGACGCGCCGCGAGCGGTGTACGCGGGGTGCTCGCAGGGGCTCAGCCCGGCAGAGGCAGGGCCGCGCGGATGCTTCGTGGTCGATGCGGGACCCCACGGCATCGACGAGCGGTTCGTCGAGACCGCGTCCGTGCGATGGGCGACGGCGACGGTCGATGTCTCGACGGCCGAGGGGCTCGATTCGCTGCTGGCCGCGGTCTCCGCCGCCTGCGATCGCCTCCGCGCCGAGGCGAACGGCCGTCCCGCGGTAGCCCGCCTCTCGCTCGAGGGCCGCGGTCCCGCTCATGCCGTGCTCGCTCGCGGCGACGCTTTCGAATGGCTGCTGAACGAGCTGAGGGCCGAGCAGCTCGACCGCGACCCGTGGCTTTGGGTCGACGAGCTGCGCGACAACACGCGCAGGGCGGTGGACGCCGCGGCGTCGGCGGGCGGCGACGGCTTCGACGGGGTGCTCGTGGCCGTGGCGAGGCGGCTGGAGGGCGATCCCGCGCGCAAGCGGCTCGAAGAGCTGCTGGAGGGGCCGATGTCCAGGCTCGCGGTCAAGCCCGAGATCGATCTCGACGCAGGCGACGTCCTCGTGCGGGCGCGCGACCTCTGCCTCGACCTGCTGCTCGACGAGGAGGGGCGATGAGGCTCAAGCGCATCGTGGCCCTCCACTACGGCGAGCTTCCCCCGAACGCGTCGCTGGGCGAGCTCGACCCGGCGCTGACGGTGGTCCTCGGCCCGAACGAGTCGGGCAAGACCACCTACACCTCGCTCGTCCGTCACGTGCTCTTCGGCTTCCCCGACCGGCGCAGCTCCGAGCGGCTGTATCTGCCGCCGAACGGCGACAAGCGCGCGGGGCGCCTCGTGTTCGCGGACGGGGACGCCGAGTGGAGCGTGACGCGTTTCGACGGGCCGCACGGCGGATCGGTCGAGGACCAGCAAGGTTGGCTCCCTCGGGTGACCTCCGGCGTCAGCGCCGAGGTGTACCGCAGTATCCTCGGCTTCGGGCTGGACGAGCTGTCGGACGCCCGGACGCTGGAGGAGCTGCAGCAGCGGCTGTACGCGACGGCGGCGGGGTTGCGGGTCGATCCCCACGAGGTGCGCGAGGCGTTGCGCGGGCGCGCCGAGGCGCTCTGGTCGCCGCAGGCACGGTCGCGGCTCGTGCACCGTCTGAACTCCGAGCTCAAGGACGTCCGTGCGCGCGTGCGGGAGGCGGAGAGGAAAGCGGACGATTACCGCGCCGGGCGCGCGGCGCTCGACGAGCTGGCGGCCGAGGCCGAGCGCCTCACCGGGCGCGCGAGGGCGTCGCGCCTCCAGGCGGGCAAGCTCGCCGCCCTCGCGGCGCGGACGCGCGATCTCGAGCGGCAGCTGCAGGCGGACGGCGACGAGGCCGACGCGCTGCAGCTCGCGCTCGGCCGGACCGACGCCGAGGCGGCGGAGCTCATCGTCGACGAGGAGCTGCTGGCGCGCGGAGCTGCGCTCGACGAGCTCGCCGTCCGCACGCCGTCGGCACAGGAGGCGGTGCTGCGGGCGGAGAGGGCGCGCGATCGCCTCGGCGGTCTGCGAGCGGTCATCGGCGAATGCCTGGAGGCGCTGGGCGAGGGCTGGGACGAGAGGAGGGTGGCGCGCGTTCCGGCAGAGCTAAGCGTCGAGGCGGGCATCGACGACATGGAGGCGCGCCTGCGCGAGTCCGAGCGGCACCTGGAGGAGTCCGCGCGCCTGGCCGAAGACGCTTCCGCGCGATCCGCACGTCTGCTGGCCGAGTTGAACGCGCTCGCCGAGCGGCTGCAGCTCCCGGAGGAGGACACCGAGCGCGCCGCGCGCGTCCGGCTGCACGCGGTCGAGGCGCTGCTGAAGCAGGCGCCTTACGCCGCGCGCGGTGTCTTTCCCGCCGTCGCCGCCGCGGCGGCCGCGCTTGCGATGGCGCTCGCGGGTGCCGCGCTCGGCAACGTCCCTCTGGCGGTCGCCGCGGCGCTGCCCCTCGGCCTCGCCGCGTACCTCGGCGTCCTCTGGGGCCGTTCGAGAAGCGGATCCGATGACGCGCTGCTGCGCGCCGCAGGGGTGGCTTCGCGATCTCCGGAGCGGCTCCTCACGCTCCAGGCGGACCTGTCGCGCTACCGGCAGGTCGCAGCGGAGGCATGGGACGCCGACGGCAAGCGCGCCGTCCTCGAGGGCAAGGCCGAGGACGTTGCGAAGAGGGGTGAGGACGCGCTGGTCAGGTGGGAGACCTGGCTTGCGGAGCGCGGGCTGGAGAGCGTCGGCGGGCCGCTCGCGGCGCGCGCATCCCTGCGGGAGGTGCGGCGGGCGCAGCAGGCCTCGCGCGACGCGGCGCAGGCCGAGGCGGAGGAGGCGGAGGCGGTCGAGGACTGCAGCCGGTACTCGCTTCTCGCCCGGGAGGCGGGCGTGATCGGCGAGGGGGAGGACGACACGCTGGCGACCGTCGCGGCGGTGCGGAGCGCGCGGGAGGCGCTGTCGGCAGCGCGCGAGGCGCGGGCTCGCCGGGAGTCGCTCGAGGCGGAGCGGCGGCGGCAGCTGTCGGAGATCGGGCGGCTGCGGGAGCGCACGCGGCGAGCGGAGGAACAGATCGCGGCCGCGTTGGAGGAAACCGGCGTCGAGTCCGGGGGCGGTGTCCCGGAACTCGAGGCACTCGCGAACGTAGCGCTGAGCCAGGCGGAGCGCGACGAAGAGGAGTTGCGCGACGCTCTGCAGCGCCGCGGCGTGCTGGAGGGGAAGCTGGACACGCTGGCGAGCGACGATGAGGCGGCGCGGCTGCGCCTCGAGGAGGCGGGGCTGGTCGAGCGTCTCCGGCAGGTGCTGGACGAGTGGGCGCTCGTGGCGATGGCCGGGGCGCTGATGGACGAGACGCTCGCGGAGTATGAGCGCGACAGGCAGCCGGAGATCGTGCGGCGCGCTCGGGATACGTTCGAGGCGATGACCGGCGGGCGTTACCCGCGCCTCTCGACCCCGCTCGGGAGCTTCGCCATCACGGTCGAGGATCGCGAGAACCGCGGCAAGGAAGCCGCGGTGCTGTCGCGGGGGACGGCGGAGCAGCTGTACCTGGCGCTGCGGATCGCGTACATCGACAGCCTTCGGGACGCCCACCCCGCGCTTCCCGTGCTCATGGACGACGTCCTCGTGAACTTCGACGACGAGGGGCGGCAGGCCGCCGCGGCGAGGGTGATAGCCGCCTTCAGCCGGACGCGGCAGGTAGTCTTCTTCACGTGTCACGAGCGTGTCGCACGGCTGTTCGCGGAGGCCGCGCCCGAGCACGCTCTCGTCAGGCTCGAGCGCTGCTGACGCTCAGCGGCGGGCTGGCTGCCCGAGTCCGGCCGCGCATTCGAGACCGGGGAAAGCGGCGGAACCTTTAAGTCGCGGTGAACGGAGGGAATGGCGGAGGCGAACCGGAAGAATATCTACGCGATAGACCCCGGGCTCGCGTTCGCAGTCGCGCCGGCGGGCGTCTCCGACCTCGGGTCGAGGCTCGAGGACACCGTGTATCTGGAGCTGAGGAGGCGGATCCGTGGCGCTCGGGACGGCGCCATCTCCTACTACGTGACCCAGGGCGGTCACGAGGTCGATTTCGTCGTTGGGGATCCGGAGACCGAGCACGCCGTCCAGCTGGTGCAGGGGTGCGCCGACTTCGGGGCGCCTGGCACGCGCGAGCGGCATCACGTCCACGCTCAGAGGCCGAGCCCCAACTGCTATTCACCGAAAGCATCTTGCCGGTGAGCTGCCCGTGCCGCAATGCTATTGGAAGCGGCATCCAGCCGTACCGGCGCTTCAAGAAGAATAATGGGGGGGCCCAGGAGTCCGCCATGGCCGCGGTCAACACCAACGGCAGCTACCTGCAGGCACTCTACCGACGCCTGCGGCCCCGGCTGTGGGCCACGCCCGGGCCATCGGCGCCGTCAAGCACTCGATCGTCTGCGCGCTGTGGCACATGCTCTCGACCGGCGAGGTCTACCACGATCTCGGCGGAGACTACTTCTCCCGCAAGGACCCTGAACGCCAGACCCGGCGACTCGTCGCTCAACTCGAACGGCTTGGGCACACCGTCGTTCTTCAGGAGGTAGCCTGAGCGAAGTGCGCTATTTTCCCCTCAGACCGGCGAAAGGGACTGGAGTGGCGCGTGCAGGCAGCGGCGCGTTCGTGCTGATTGGAGCAGGGATTGTCGGACTGCTGGCAGTCGGTGTGGCTGCCGTCGTGGCGGGATGCTCGAGCCAACCGGCCACAACCCGTTCCAGCTCCCCTTCGACAAGCCCCAAGATGGCCAAGGAGAATGGGGCAAGGAGCGAGTGGTACCTGCCGCTCCTTGCCAGCCCCGATCTTGCCGCAGCGCTAGCCGATGCACATCAAGCCGCGACAGTACCGACCGCGACCGTTGCGTTGGCAAGAAGCGAGCTTCCGGGCGCGCTTCGCTCCCACGTCGCCCAAAGAAGGCCTGAGGCAAGTCGCACCGTGAGCGTCGCTGCAGTCAGGATTACCAGACTACACGACGTGACCTTCCTTGATGGAGGCATGCTTGAAGAACCGGTCTGGGACGCTATGGCGACGATGACGCTGTACCGTGTAGAGGTGAAGGCAGGTTGCAGATTCGTTGGGGAGTTCGTGATCGAGCAGGACGAGGATGGATGCGGAGGCCTGGCGCCCGAAGCGTCTTCTTCAGGGGTACTGACAGATGTCCCGGTAGGCTCATACTCAATGGCGGAGCAGGCAGCACTCGTGCTTCTTTGGCGGCACCTCGGACGAGGGTCCTTCGAATACCGCGTAACGTACTCAGAGCTGTCCGGTGGCAGCTGGGTCTTCGGGCACAGAGGAGATGCTCTGGCCGCGGTCTTCTTGGGAGACTGCAGCGACGGCAAGCTTCGGGGCTTCGACAGCAAGGTGCAGAGCATCGTAGTTCCGGGAATCGTCCTCGCGCACGAAGAGGTAGTCCGCGCATACCATCGAATCAGTCAACAGGCCCCTCCTCCATAGAGTCGGACGAGCCAGGCGGAGTTGCCGTTCCGTTCTTCTTGACGCTCCTGCGCCCTCACCCCCCGAGCAGCACCACCCGCACGCGGTGCCGCACGCCGTCGTCCGCAAGCCGCACGCGGCGGTCGGGGCACGGCTCGCCGTCGAGGCGCACCTGCTCGACGCCGCGCGGGTTCTCCACGCGGATCTCGTAGATGGTCGCGCCGCGGCGGTACGCCGCGCGGAAGCCCGGCCAGTCCTTCGGGATGCACGGGTCGACCACCAGGTGCTCGCCCGACTGCGTCGACCTCGGCGCGGATGCCGAGCAGGTAGCGCACGGCGACGTTATAGAACCAGCTCGCCGAGCCGGTGTACCACGTCCACCCGCCCCGGCCGACGTGCGGCTCGACCGCGTACACGTCCGCCGCCACCACGTACGGCTCGACCTTGTAGCGCTCGCGCTCCTCGGACGTGTCGGCGTGGTTGACGGGGTTGAGCAGGCCGAGCAGCTGCATCGCGATGTCGCCGTCGGCGGCCAGCGCGTATGCGAGCACCACCCACAGCGCCGCGTGCGTGTACAGAGGGTGAGGGCGGCAAGGAGGGTGAGCCAGACGTCGCCAAGCTGCGCGCCAAGATCGGCGAGCTGACCATGGAGAACCGGAGGGCCGAGAGCGGCCGGCTACGCCTCAGCGGCGCCGCCAGCGGGGAGGGGCTCGAGGGCGGGGAGGCGCACGGTGAACGCTGCTCCTCCCTCGGCCGAGTTGGCGGCCTCCACCTTCCCGCCGTGCGCGACGACGATCGCCTTGACGATCGACAGCCCGAGCCCGAACCCGCCGGAGCTTCGGGCGCGCGACGGCTGCGAGCGGTAGAAGCGCTCGAAGACGTGCCCGAGGTCCTGCTCGTCGATCCCCGGCCCCGAGTCCCGGACGGCTACCGTCGCCCAGCGCTCGTCGCGCCCCATGACGACGGCGATCGAGCCGCCCGCGGGGCTCACCCGGCTGGCGTTGTCGATCAGGTTCGCGACGACCTGCTGGACGCGGTCGACGTCGCCGAGCACCTCCGGCGCCTCTCCCTCCACGGTCAGGGTGACGCCGCGCTCCTCCATCAGCGGCTCGAGCGCCTCCACGGAGCGGCGCACGACCCCCACGAGGTCGATCCGCCGGAGCGGCAGCTCGCCGGTGCCGCCCTCGATGCGCTGCAGGATGAGGAGGTCGTTGGCGAGCCGGGTGAGCCGGCCGGACTCCGAGACGATCGTCGAGAGGAACCTCCGCCGGTCCTCGGGGTCGACGTCCTCCTCCATCAGCGTCTCGGCAGCGCCGCGGATCGCCGTCAGCGGAGTGCGCAACTCGTGGCTCACGTCCGAGACGAAGCGCGACTTGCGCCGCTCCTCGGTCCGCAGCTCGGTCATCGCCCCCTCCACCTCGTCGGCGAGGATGTTGAAGGACTCCGCGAGCGCGCGCGTCTCGCGCGAGCCGCGCGGCGTCACCCGGACCCCGTGGTCGCCGTGGGCGAATCGAGAGACGCCGGACTCGAGCTCCAGCAGCGGCCGGGCGAGCCAGCGCGCGAGGATCTCCGTGACCGCGAACGTCACGAGCACGAACGCGCCCGCCATCCAGGCGAGCCGCGTGCGGTAGTCGCGCAGGAGGGACCGGATCGAGAACGTCGAGGCTGCGGCGTACGAAGCGCCGATCACCTCGCCTCTGGCCGTTGCGATCGGGTACGCGACGTACAGCGTGACGCGCCCGTCGGGCGAGATGCGGGTGTTCGCGCCGCGCTTGCCCGCGAGAGCGCTCCGCACCTCCTGGCGCTCGTGCAGGTCCGCCCCGTCGCCGGCAGCGGTCGGGGGCGTCGAGTCCGCGACCACCGTCCCCGATCGATCGAGCACGCGGAGGCGGGACGTGATGTCCGCTCCCACCACGCTGAGCGCCTCGTCCAGGATCGCCCTTCCCTGCGCCGTCGTCAGGCTCTTCTCCTCCCACGCGGCCGAACGGAACGCCGCGACGAGCCTCGCCTGCGTGTCGAGGCGCTCCTCGAGTTTGCGCAGGGCGAAGCTCTCGAGCTCGGTGAGGAAGTAGTACGAGAGCCCGGCGGCCGACAGCACGGCGATGGCGAGGAAGGCCGCCAGCAGTCTCGTGCGGATGGTCGAGCGCACGGGGTGCCTCCTAGACGGCGAGTCGGTAGCCGTACCCGCGCACCGTCTCGACCACCTCGGGCGACGCGCCCGCCGACTCCAGCTTGTCGCGGAGGCGCTTGACGTGCGTGTCGACGGTCTTCGTCTCGACGACGATCTGCCATCCCCACGCCTGCTTCAGCAGCTGCTCGCGGGACACCACGTTCCCGCCGTGTCGCATCAGGCACGCCAGCAGCTCGTACTCCCGTGGGGTGAGTTCGATGTCGCGCCCCTCGTAGCTCACCGCGTGCGCTCCGTCGTCCAGCACGAGCCCGCCCGCCTCCATGCGCTCGCCCGCGTCGGCCATGCGGCGCTGCCCGCCGGACGCGCGGCGCAGCAGCGCCTTGACCCGCGCCTGCAGCTCGCGTATGCCGAACGGCTTGGCGAGGTAGTCGTCGGCGCCCATCTCGAGCCCCACGACCTTGTCGAGCTCCGTGTCCCTCGCCGACAGGAACAGCACCGGCGCGTCGTCCTTGGCGCGCAGCCGCCGGCACACCTCGAAGCCGTCGATGCCCGGCAGCATGATGTCGAGCACGACGAGGTCGAATCGCTGCTTCTCCGCGAGCGCGAGCGCCTCGTCGCCGTCGCGCGCCACGGCGACCTGGTAGCCTTCCTTGTTCAGGTTGTAGCTCACGAACTGGACGATCGATTCCTCGTCGTCGACCACGAGGATGCTGGCCGCTCCCGCACCTGCGTTCACGGTGCCGTCCTTCCGATCGGGGATCCCCACGGCGGATGATAGCACCGCACGTGCCGGGAGCTGCCGCGGCGTCACCGTTCCGCTGCTTACCGCGTCCGTTTGCCGTAGCATTGGCACGAACGCGAGCAGGAGGAGGAGCAGCATGATCCTCGCCGTCGACATCGGCAACACCCAGACCGTCCTCGGGCTCTTCGAAGGCGAGGGGCTGGCCGAGCACTGGAGGGTGAGCACCGACCCGTCGCTCACGGCCGACGAGATCCGCACGAAGATAGGCGGCCTGCTCGCGAGCGAAGGGCGCTCGTGGGCCGAGGTGAGGCGCGTCGTGGTCTCGTCGGTCGTGCCCGTGCTCACGCTCGCCTACGAGGAGGTCGCAAAGAAGGCGACCGGGCGGGCGCCGATGGTCGTGGGACCCGGTCTGAAGACCGGCGTGCCGATCCGCTACGACGACCCGCGCGAGGTCGGGGCGGACCGGATCGTCAACGCCGTGGCAGGGCTCGCCGAGTACGGAGCGCCGCTCGTGATCGTCGACTTCGGGACCGCGACCACGCTCGACGTCCTCTCGGCAGACGGCGCGTACGTCGGCGGCTCGATCGCGCCCGGCGTCGAGATCTCGGCCGAGGCGCTCTTCTCTCGCGCGGCGAAGCTCTCGAAGGTCGATCTCGAGGCGCCCGCGCACGTCATAGGCAAGGCCACGCGCGAGAGCCTGCAGGCCGGGCTGCTGCTGGGGCAGGCGGCGATGATCGACGGGCTGCTGCGCCGCACGTGGGACGAGCTCGGGACCGAGACGAAGGTGGTCGCGACCGGCGGCCTGGCAGCGAGGATCGCCCCCCTGTGCGCCGTGCCGATGCCGATCGACCCCGAACTCACGCTCAAGGGCCTCATCCGCGTGTACCGGATGAACGCGTAGGACTCCGGCAGGCTCCTGCTCAGGATGCCGGTTTCGCTCCTCGCACGAGTCTCACCAGCTCTCTCGTTTCCGGCGCTCACACCGATATGCAACCGGTTCTTCGTTCCGGCTACGGTGTCTTACTCGCTCCTTGACGAGCTCGAGAGCGAACACGTCGAGCCGACCGCGGTGTGGGAGACGAGTCGCGAGTGGGAGGGGGCCGCCGGCGAAAGGCCCTTGTCTCGATCCGCGCCGGCTTCTCTGTGCCCTTCAGCTCGCGGCAGGGCCTCGTGAGCTAGCACGAGGCGCAACTCGAATCGAACCTCGTGTTCGTGACTTGGCCGTACCTCCGAGAGCTCGTCGACTCGCTGGGCATGCGGTCCGCCGTCCCGATTCCCGTCGCCCCGCTGCTGATCGGTTAGCCGTCTTTCGCTCTCGGGGCGCGCGAGCCCTTATACTCTCCCTGCGTGCACAACTCTGTGCACAAAGGGAGGCCGTGATGCGCTTCTATCGGATCGGCGACAAGGTGGTCTCGCGGCAGAAGGTCTTCGACCTCGTGGCCGAGGTCCTGGAGGAGCGCGAGGCGGGCGCCACGCAGGAGGAGGCTGCCCGCGCGCACGGCGTGCAGCGCACGTTCGTGAGCTTCCTCGAGACCGTGGGCGAGGTCCGGCGCGGAAAGCGCGTCGCGGTCATCGGGTTCCCCGTGGCGAACTGCGACGAGGTCCGCGCGGTGGCGGACAAGCACGCCGTCGAGTTCTGCCTGCTGTTGTCGCAGCGTGAGCGCGAAGGACTCGAGGCCGAGCCGGCCGATCGGATGTTCAACCTCGTGCTCGAGACGCTGGCGAAGCTTCGCGACTTCGACGTCGTCATCCTGCTCGCGAGCGACCGCCGCGTGCCGGCGGCCGAGCGGATCCTCGGGAACGAGATCATCCCGATCAGCCTCGGGCCGTCGCCGCTGCGGCACGACGTCGACGTCGACGTCGCCGAGCTGGACGCGCTGCTCGCGGGGATCCTCCAGCCCGACCGCCGCGGCGGACGCGGCGAACGCATGCTCGAGAAGGCCGTCGAAGGAGCCGCGAAGTGGCAGCGATCAAGGAAGTCGTCGGCGTCAGCATAGGATCGTCGAAGCGCGACCACGAGGTCGTGCTGCAGCTCCTCGGGCAGGACGTCCGCATCCGCCGCGAGGGCACCAACGGCGACATGGCCGAGGCGGTGCGGCGCCTTCGCTCGCTGGACGGCCGCGTCGACGCGTTCGGCCTGGGCGGCAT
>JAJZPX010000044.1 GCA_021811025.1 Actinomycetes bacterium | reverse complement strand
GCGTCGAGGATGACGTCGACGAGCTTCCTGCCCGTCTCGGGGTCCATCTCCGCGAATATCTTCGCGGTGATCTCCAGCAGGTACCCCGACGCCTCGCCCGCCGCCCAGCCGGAGTACGTCGCCGCGAGTTCGCCGTCGCCCATCCCGAGCCCGCGCTTCATGACGTCGTACGTCTCGGCGATGAGCTGCATGATCGCGTACTCGATGCCGTTATGGACCATCTTCACGTAGTGCCCGGCGGCGCCCGGTCCCAGCCATGCCACGCAAGGCGCGCCGTCGACGTGCGCCGCAACGCTCTCGAACAGCGCGCGGACACGCTCGTAGCCCTCCCTCGGGCCGCCCGCCATCATGCTCGGGCCCTTGCGTGCCCCCGCCTCGCCGCCCGAGATACCCACGCCGAGGTAGAGCAGCCCCTTCGCGGCCAGCGCCTTGCCGCGCACGTCGGTATCGCCGAAGTAGGAGTTGCCGCCGTCGATGACGAGGTCGCCCGGCTCCAGGAGAGGCACCAGCTCGCGGATGACCGAGTCCACGGGCTTCCCGGCGGGCACGAGCACGATCGCCGTCCTCGGCCTGTCGAGCGCGGCGATCAGCTCCCCGGCGCTCCTCACTCCCAGGACCGGCCGCTCGGCCGCCTCCCTGCCGAGCTCGTCGACCTTGCCCGCGTCGCGGTCGTAGCCGGCCACCGCGAACCCGTGGTCGGCGATGTTGAGCACCAGGTTCCGCCCCATCACGCCGAGGCCGATCATGCCCACGGCGTAGCGGCCGGCCGTCGGCCCGGCCTCGGCACCAGTCTTCGCCTGCGTCCCCATCGCCATCCCGGCCGCTCCTTTCGGTCTTCGCCGCGCTCGCCGCGGCCCTACTTCAACCCGAGCTCGGCGAGCGCCCGGCGCGTGGACTCGAGATCCGTGTGCTGCAGCGTCCGCAGCCCGTCCTGCGCCGCCGCCTCGATCAGCACGTCGCGATCGTCGATGACGAGTGTGTCGGCCTTGGGGACGCCGCTTATGCCCAGCGCGAGGCGGTACATGCGGGGGTCGGGCTTCCTCAGGCCCACGTGCCCCGAGATCACGAACGCGTCCACGAACGAGCCCAGCCCGAACGCGCGGTTCCGGTAGTCGGCCAGCTCGCGGCCCTCGTTGCTGACGGCCACGAGCCGCAGGCGCGTCCGCTGCTTCAGCTCGCGGAAGAAGGCGATGACGTCCTCGAACGGCTGCGACTGCTCGAACATGTACGCCTCGAAGTCCTCGGGCGCGAAGTCGCGCGGCCGCCAGAAGACGGCGAGGTCGAGGAACTGGCGCAGCGTCAGCGTGCCCGCCTCGTAGGCGTCGAACACCAGATGGTGCCTGCGCTCCATCTCGTCCGGGTCGATCCCGAAATGCTGCGCGGCCCTCCTGTGAGCGTCGGCGTCCCACCCGTTGGTCGCCAGAACGCCCCCGATGTCCACGAACAGCGCCTCGACCGCCGGCGGCACCGCCGCTCCCTTCCGTCCAAGCCTCGTCGCGCCTCGCCGGGACACGGCCGAAGGCCGGGGCGGGCTGCCCCCTCGACTCCGGACCCGGATGATTGCGTATACCCGCCGCTCAAGGGCGCCAATCTGGAGACGCGGGGCCCGAGCGCGCTTTCCCGTTGCTCGCCGCCTCGCCTCGGCCGGCGCGCTGCGAATGGGAATAGCTGCGTACATGAGGATCTCGGACTACGGCTTCCTGTCCGACTGCCAGTCGGCGGCCCTCGTGAACCGCGAGGGCACCATAGACTGGCTCTGCTTCCCGCGCTTCGATTCGCCGCCGGTGTTCGCCAGGCTGCTCGACCCGGGCGCAGGGCACTGGTCGCTGCGGCCGCGCACCGCGTTCCGATCGACCCGCCGCTATCTGACGGACTCGCTCGTCCTCGTCACCCGCCACGAGGCCGGCGGGGGGACGGTCGAGGTCAGGGAGGCGCTGGTGTTCGAGCGAGGGTCGCGCGGCCACGAGATCGGGATGCGCGTCCCTCACACCCTCGTGCGCGTCGTCGAAGGGGTCGAAGGGTCGGTCGAGATGGAGACCGAGTTCTCGCCGCGCTACGAGTACGGGCTCACCATCCCGCACATGGAGCAGACGGCCGACGGC
This sequence comes from Actinomycetes bacterium, assembly GCA_021811025.1. GTDB lineage: Bacteria > Actinomycetota > Coriobacteriia > Anaerosomatales > JAJZPX01 > JAJZPX01. The sequence goes on along the minus strand of JAJZPX010000044.1, from coordinate 8,942 downwards.
GTGAAGGCTTCGGCGGGGCCGACGGTGCTGGAGCTGCGGAGCGGCCGGCGACTCGAGAGCGACCGTACGCAGGCGTGGGCGCGGTTCAAGGTGAAGGCCGGCGAGACCGCCTGGTTCCTCCTGCAGTACAGGCGCGCCTACGAGACGGAGAAGCAGCCGCTGACCCCCGTCGCCCCCTCCGACGCGATCGAGGACACGGCCGAGGGCTGGGTCTCCTGGCTCCGGCTTCACGACCACTACGACGGACCCTACGCCGAGCAGGTCGAGCGGAGCGCCGTTGTGCTGCAGGGCCTCACGTTCCAGCCGAGCGGGGCGATCGCCGCCGCCGCGACCGCATCGCTGCCGGAGGAGATGGGCGGGGACGCGAACTGGGACTACCGTTACACCTGGCTGCGCGACGCCAGCATGACGCTGCGCGGCAGGTGGGCGTGTACCTGCAACGAGGAGCCGCTCCGCTTCTTTCAGTGGATGGTGCAGCTGGGGCGGCGCTCGCTGCTCCGCCGGCTCCAGATCATGTACGACGTGGAGGGCCGGGCGGACGTCAGCGAGCGCGTGCTCGACCACCTCGCGGGGTTCAACTCGAGCAGGCCGGTGCGCGTCGGCAACGCTGCGTGGCGGCAGACCCAGCTCGACGTGAGCGGCGAGGTGCTGAGCGCCGCGCACCTCCTGTCGGAGCACATCGGCTCGTTCTCGCCGTCGACCCGCAGGCTTCTTATCGAGCTGGCCGACAGCGCCGCCTCCAACTGGCGCCTCCCCGACGCGGGCATGTGGGAGTCGCGGGAGGAGCCGCGGCACAACACGTCGTCCAAGGTGATGGCGTGGGTGGCGCTCGACTCCGCGATCAAGCTCGCGGGCCGGCTCGACGCGTCGCGCAAGGTGGACGAGTGGGCCGCGGCGGCCGACGACATCCGGGAGGCCGTGCTGCGCGACGCCTGGGACGAATCGGCCGGCTCCTTCATGTCCGTGCTGGGCGAGGGCGGGGGGCTCGACGCGTCAGTGCTGCTCATGCCGCTCGTGGGGTTCCTCGACATGAGCGATCCGAAGGCGAGCGCGACCGTCGACGCGATCGACCGGGATCTCTGCCGCAACGACCTCGTCAGGAGATGGCCGTCGCAGCGGGGAGGCTTCCTCATCTGCAGCTTCTGGCTCGTCGAGTGCCTCGCGCTCAGGGGCGACCGGAGAGCGGCCGAGGAGCGCTTCGAGCGTCTGCTGGCGCTCGCCAACGACCTCGGCCTCCTCTCCGAGATGGCCGACGTGGAGACGGGCGCAATGCTGGGTAACTTCCCTCAGGCTTACTCGCACATCGGCCTGATCAACGCCGCGTTCACGCTGTCCGGCCGCGGCCTGCCGGGCACGAGGCCGATCATGCCGGCGAAGTAGCGGGCGAGCGTAAGCTCGGCCGGGGGAGGTTTCTTGAGGGTACTCGTGCTCAACTCGGGCAGCTCCTCGATCAAGTATGCCGCGTTCGAGACGCGCGGCATGCGACCGCTGCTGCGCGGCGAGCTGGAGCGCATCGGCGAGCCCGGGGCGACGCTGACGCAGACGGTGACGGCTGCCGACGGCACGGCGCGCCCCACGAGCCGCCGGGTGAGCGCGCCGAGCCACCGGGAGGCGTTCCGCGACGTCGTCGCGGCGATCGCGGCGGCCCCCGATGGCGCGGAGCGGATCGACGGCGTCGGGCATCGCGTGGTGCACGGCGGGGACCGGTACGTCGCACCCGTCGTCGTCGACGACGCGGTGGTAGCCGCGATAGGCGACGCGGCCGCGCTGGCGCCGATGGAGAACCCCGCCAACCTCCTCGGCATCCGGGAGGTGCGCGAGTGGCGCCCGGGGCTGCCCCAGGTGGCCGTGTTCGACACGTGGTTCCACCGCACGCTGCCGCCCCGCGCGTACCGCTACGCGCTCCCTCACGAGGCGTTCCCGGAGCACCCCGTGCGCCGGTTCGGGTTCCACGGCACGTCGCACGACTACGTCTCCCGCGCGGCGGCCGCCGCCCTCGGCCGGCCGCGCAGCGAGCTGCGGATGATCACGCTGCACCTCGGGAGCGGCGCGAGCGCTTGCGCGGTGCTGCACGGTGAGAGCGTGGACACGTCGATGGGGATGACGCCGCTCGAGGGGCTGATGATGGGATCGCGCCCCGGCGACCTCGACCCCGGCGCCGTCGCGTACCTGAGCCGCGTCGCGGGCCTGGCGACCGGGGACGTCGAGCGGATGCTGTACGAGCGCGCCGGCCTGCGCGGCGTGTGCGGCCACAGCGACATGCGCCGCGTCCACGAGCTGGCGGACGCCGGCGACCCGGACGCCGGGCTCGCGCTCGACATGTACTGCTACCGCGCAAGGAAGTACGTCGGCGCCTACTCCGCCGCGATGGACGGCCTCGACGCGCTCGTCTTCACGGGCGGTGTGGGGCAGCGCGACCCGGTGGTGCGCGAGCGCGTGTGCGAGGGCCTCGGGTTCCTCGGCGTGACCCTCGACGAGGCAGGCAACCGGGCGCCCGGCGAGGACGCGACGCGCATCTCCGCCGACGGCGCGCCCGTCGCCGTGCTGGTGGTGCCGACGGACGAGGAGCTGGAGATCGCGCGGCACACGGCGATGCTGCTGCGCCCGGACGAGACCACCGCCGAAGAACCGACGCCCGAGGAGGGACGCTCATGGGACAGGCAACGAGCGAGAGAACGAAGGCCGCGAGGGAGGCGGCCGCGCCCGGTCCGCTGACTCGCGAGGAGCTTCGCTGGATCGACGCGTACTGGCGGGCGGCCGACTACCTCACCGCCGGCCAGATCTACCTGCTCGACAACCCGCTGCTGAAAGAGCCCCTCCGGCTCGAGCACCTCAAGCCGCGGCTGCTGGGGCACTGGGGGACGACCCCCGGGCTCAACTTCGTCTACGCCCACCTCAATCGCGCGATCAAGGCGCGCGACCTCAACGTCATGTACGTGACCGGGCCGGGGCACGGGGCCGCGGGCATCCTCGCCAACGTGTGGCTCGAGGGCACGTACAGCGAGTACTACCCCGAGGTCGCGATGGACGAGGAGGGGATGAGGCGGCTGTTCAAGCAGTTCTCGTTCCCCGGCGGCGTCCCCAGCCACACGGCGCCCGAGACGCCCGGCTCGATCAACGAGGGCGGCGAGCTCGGCTACTCGCTCTCGCACGCCTTCGGCGCTGCGTTCGACAACCCCGGCCTCATCGTGGCGTGCGTGGTCGGCGACGGCGAGGCGGAGACGGGGCCGCTCGCCACCGCCTGGCACTCGAACAAGTTCCTGAACCCGGCGCGCGACGGCGCAGTGCTCCCGATCCTGCACCTCAACGGCTACAAGATCGCGAACCCGGCCGTGCTGGCGCGCATCGAGCCGGACGAGCTGGACCGGCTGCTGACGGGCTACGGCTACGAGCCTGTGTACGTCGAGGGCGACGAGCCCGAGACCATGCACCAGAAGATGGCCGCCGCTCTCGACCGGGTGCTCGACCGGATCGGCGAGATCCAGAAGCGCGCGAGGGAGGACGGTGAGGCGAGCCGGCCGAGGTGGCCGATGATCGTGCTCAGGACGCCGAAGGGCTGGACGTGCCCCCGGATCGTCGACGGGCACTTCATCGAGGGCTACTGGCGCGCTCACCAGGTGCCGTTCGACGAGATGGCGGAGCATCCGGAGCACGTGAAGATCCTCGAGGACTGGATGCGCGGCTATCGCCCGGAGGAGCTCTTCGACGAGAACGGCAGGCCGCGGCAGGAGCTTCTCGACCTCGCGCCGAAGGGCGACCGCCGCATGGGCGCGAACCCGCACACGAACGGCGGCCGGATACGCATCGACCTGCGCCTTCCCGACTTCACCGACTACGCGGTGGCGGTGGCGGAGCCCGGCAAGGCCCGCGACCAGGCCACGCGCGTGCTCGGCAGGTTCCTGCGGGACACGATGGCGCGCAACGAGGGCCGGTTCCGCGTGACCGGGGCCGACGAGACGGCGTCGAACCGGCTGGACGCGATCTACGACGCGAGCGAGAAGCAGTGGATGGCCGACTACCTGCCCGTGGACGCGGACGGAGGGGAGCTGTCGCGCGACGGCCGGGTGATGGAGATCCTGAGCGAGCATACGTGCCTCGGGTGGCTCGAGGGCTACGTGCTCACCGGCCGGCACGGCCTCTTCAACTCGTACGAGGCGTTCGCGCACATCGTCGACTCGATGTTCAACCAGCACTCGAAGTGGCTGAAGACGATCGAGAACATCCCGTGGAGGGAGCCGCTCGCCTCGGTGAACATCCTGCTCAGCTCGCACGTCTGGCGACAGGACTACAACGGCTTCTCGCACCAGGACCCCGGCTTCATCGACATGGTGCTGAACAAGAAGGGCAGCGTGGTGAGGGTATACCTGCCCCCCGACGCCAACTGCCTGCTCTCGGTCGCGGACCACTGCCTGAGAAGCCACGACTACGTCAACGTCATCGTGGCCGGCAAGCAGTCCGAGCTGCAGTTCCTGGACATGGAGTCGGCGATCAAGCACTGCACGGCGGGCATCGGCATGTGGCGATGGGCGAGCAACGACGGCGAGGGCGAGCCCGAGGTCGTGATCGCCTGCGCGGGCGATGTCCCGACGGTCGAAGCGCTCGCGGCCACCGCGATGCTGCGCAAACACGTGCCCGATCTCAAGGTCCGGCTGGTGAACGTGGTCGACTTGAGCAGGCTGTCCTCGCCGTCGATGCATCCGCACGGCCTGCCCGACGACGACTTCGACGCGCTGTTCACGCGCGACAAGCCCGTCATCTTCGCGTACCACGGCTACCCGTGGCTGGTCCACCGCCTGACGTACAAGCGGAGCAACCACGACAACATCCACGTGCACGGCTTCATCGAGGAGGGGACGACCACCACGCCGTTCGACATCCGCGTGATGAACCGGCTCGACCGCTACCACCTGTTCCAGAGCGCCGTCGAGCGAATCCCGAGGCTCGAGCCGATGGTGGCGTCCGTGCGGCAGTTGGTGCGGGACAAGCTCGTCGAGCACGAGCAGCACATCCGGGAGCGCGGCCGGGACATGCCCGAGATCCGCGACTGGACATGGCCGTACTGACGGGAGCGGCGGGGACACGGGCGACGTCCGGCTTCCCCCGCGTTGGGTAGATTCCTTCTGCGTTTCCAGCCGAGGAGGGAGACCGCGATGGGGGGTGTCTGCGTTCCGCAGGGTCTCTTCGACCTGTGCAACCCCGCTCCGGTCATCCGCTACGGCGAGTTCCTCATCCAGTGGCCGAACGTCATCTGGCTCGTCCTGTTGCTCGTGCTCGTCGTCCTCGGCGTCGCCGTCCAGATGCCCGGTGCCGCGATCCCCACCGGCGAGACGGAGGAGGAGCCCGGATGATCGGACCGAGCGGCGGCTCCCGCTCGAGGGACGCCGAGACCGTCCCCTCCCAGGCCGAGAGCACCTGGGACGTGAGGTTCCGCAGGTGGTTTCAGCGCTACCTCCCCTGGCCCCGACTGCTTCCGGGGACGGAGCCGGTCTACGTTCGCAGCCTGCTCTACGTCTTCGGGGCGCTCAACATCGCCTCGCTCGTCATCCTGATCGCGAGCGGCGTCGTCCTCGCCTTCTTCGGCCCCACGTGGTGGAAGCAAGCGGCGGCGGGGCGCTTCACCGACGCGGTGCACTACTGGGCGGTACAGACGTTCTTCCTGTGCATGCTCGCCCACCTCGTCGTCGTCTACCTCACCGGCGCCTTCCGAGGCGGAAGGGCGGCGACCTGGATCCTCGGGTTCCTCGCCTTCCTCGTGGCGGCGACCACCGGCCTCACCGGCTACTCCAGCGCTCAGGACTTCGACTCGCAGTGGATCACGACGCAGGCGAAGGACGCGGTGAACTCGATCGGCGCGGGCGGTCTTCTGAACCTGCTGAACACCGGCCAGGTCGTCGGCGTCCACATGATCGTCCTGCCGTTGACGGTCGCGATCGTCGTCGCGATCCACGTGCTCCTCGTTCGCGTCCATGGCGTCGTGCCGCCGTACGACGCCCTCGAGGAGCATCTCGAGGCGGAGGTGAGGTCGTAGATGTCCTCCTACGCGGAGGAGAGCCGCCGCGCGGCACGAGGATGGAAGGGCCCGGTTCGCCGTTACGACCTGCTCAAGGAGGTGACGATCGCGACCATCGTGGTCTTCGCGATCGTCGCCGTCCTCTCCCTCGCGTTCGCCGCGCCTCACGCGCCGGCGATCACCCTCGAGCGATGGGCTCGGGCGGCGCCGGACGACTTCACGGCAACGGCGCTGGCCGAGTTGACCGGCAGCTCGGACACCGCCCAGTACGGCCCGCCGTACAACAACGGCACCGCGAGCGTTCAGTACCTCGGGCCCGTCTCCTTCCAGAAGCTCGGCGGCATCGCGATCCCGGTGGACACGGCGCAGGACTTCGTGATCGGGCCGCTGAAGGCGTCGGCGAGCTCCGAGGTCGGGACGGCGCTGGCCGAGTGGGAGGGCGCGAGCGAGGCGCGGCGGCGGACGTGGAGGGCAGCCGCTGCGTCTTCCAGCGTCCGCATCAGGAACGGGAGGGTCGAGCTGACGAACGGCGGCGACACGGGTCCGGTCGCGCCGCTGCTTACGGCGCTGCTGGCGCTCGCCGGGACGGGGGGCCTCGATGCCCAGCTCGTCGACGCGCCCGGCAGCTTCTACTCGGAAGACTACACGCGCTCCCTGCTCTTCCTCGCGGACGGGCAGTACATGGCCGGGATCGCCGACGGATACCACTTGCTCGGGGAGCAGTGGGGCGTCATGAACGAGATCGGCAGCTGGCCCGGACAGCCGTGGCTGGCCCCCTACGCCGTCTGGTACCACATCCCGCCCTGGAGCACTTCCGGCACGGACATCAGCGTCGTCGTGACGGTGCTCGGCCTCGCCCTCGTCGTCTTCCTCGTGCCCTTCATCCCGGGGCTCCGCTCGCTGCCGAAGGCGCTCGGCGTCTACAAGCTCGTCTGGCGTTCGTACTACGCGCGCTACGGGAGAGACAGCAGCTCCGAGAGGCGCGAGTGAGCGCTGCGCGCGGGCGACGGGGTGATGCGCCGCCCGGCGCGAGGCGTGTGGCGCCCGCACGTCCGAGCCTGTATCCTAATCCGGTCGTTCATGACGCGGAGAGTTGGCCGAGTCGGTTGAAGGCGCTCGCCTGCTAAGCGAGTAAGGGGGTATAAGCCCCCTTCGAGGGTTCGAATCCCTCACTCTCCGCCATTTGACTTCCCCAGCCTGCCTCTGGCAGGATTTCCACCTGCGCGCCGTTACCTCAGCTGGATAGAGGGCCTGACTACGAATCAGGACGTCGGGGGTTCGAATCCCTCACGGCGCACCAGAGCTGAGCAGCGGGTCCGCCCACGGCGGGCCCGCTTTCTTGTCCCCGGCCCCCGGTGCGCTATGCTCGACGCGGGAGGTGCGGCCCTTGCGGACGGTCGTGGGAGTCATGGGCGCCGGCGGCGTCCTCTCGGCCTCGGCCGAGGAGACCGCGTGCCGGCTCGGCCGCCTCATCGCCGAGGCGGGGTGGGTGCTGCTCAACGGCGGGCGCGACGGCGGCGTGATGGACGCGTCGGCGCGAGGAGCGCGTGAGGCCGGCGGGCTGGTGGTCGGCGTGCTGCCGGACGCGGACACGCGCCGCGCCTCGCCCCACCTCGACGTCGCGATCCGCACGGGCATCGCCGACGGCCGCAACTACGTCAACGCCCTCTCGTCCGACGTGCTCGTCGCGCTTCCCGGAAGGGCCGGCACGCTGTCGGAGGTTTGCTTCGCGCTCCTCGCGGGCCGCACCGTCGTGCTCGTCGGCTGGGACGCCGGACCGGCGCTGGCCGAGTACGCCGAGCTGGGGCAGCTGCTGCGCGTCGAGACGCCCGAGGAATCGGTCGAGGCCGTGCGCGCGGCGCTCGCGAGGGAGGGCTAGCCGATGCCGCTGCAGGGCAAGGTCGTCGTGGTGACCGGCTCCACCCGCGGCATCGGGCGCGCGATCGCCGAGGCTTGCGCGGAGCGCGGCGCGACCGTCGTCGTGTCCTCCCGCACCGCTGTCGCCGTCGAGGCGGCCGTGGCGGACCTGCGCGCGGCGGGCCGCTCGGCCGGCGGGACCGCGTGCGACGTCGGCAGGCCCGAGGACGTCCGCGCGCTGTTCGCGTACGCGCTGAAGGCGCACGGGTCGATCGACGTGTGGTTCAACAACGCCGGCATCTCGCTGGGCTACCGCTCGCTGGCGGAGTGCTCGCCCGAGGAGCTGCGCCGCATCGCCGAGGTCAATCTGCTGGGAGTCGAGTACGCCGCGCACCTCCTGCTGCCGTACTTCTCCGCGCACGGCGGCGCCCTCGTCAACGTCTCCGGCCGAGGCGGCCGAGGGGACGCGACGCCGTACACCGCCGCCTACGGGGCGACGAAGGCCGCCGTCCTGCAGCTGACGAAGAGCCTCGCGGCCGAGAGCAAGCGCTTCGGCAACGTGTCGGTCCACGCGTTGCTGCCCGGGATGGTCGAGACCGACTTCTACGGCCCGGACATGCGCGTCTCGCCGGATCTCGAGATGTCCGCGCGCAACATCCCCTGGGTCCTCCGGGCGATAGGCGTGCCGAAGCGCGAGGTCGGCGAGCTAGCGGCGCGGATCGCGGCGCGGGAGCCCGGGCGCGAGACCGGGCGCGTGTACCGGACGGCGCGCGGCCTGCGGGCGATGCGCGGCGTAGCGCGGCTCGTCGGCTACCGAATGTCCGGGCGCATCACGCGCGAGCCGTGAGGCGGCCCCTCCGCTAGAATCGACGACATCGTGCGAGAGGAGGGGGCTTGCCGAGGGACGGCTACCGGCCGAGGGGCAGCCGGCGCGACCCGCGCGCCGGCGATCCTGCGCGTCCTCGCGCGGCTTCCCGCGCCCGTCGGCCGCGCGGGCCCCACCCGGTCGTCGTGGGCGCGCTCGCCGGCGCCCTCCTCGTGGTGGTGGCGATCGCGGTCGGCGTGCCGCTGCTCC
>JAJZPX010000043.1 GCA_021811025.1 Actinomycetes bacterium | reverse complement strand
CTGCACCGGCTTCGTGGCGGTCTCGCGGTACGCGACCTGCGGCCTGCCTACGTTCGCTTCGACCTTGAACTCGCGCAGCAGACGGTCGACGATGACCTCGAGGTGCAGCTCGCCCATGCCCGCGATGATCGTCTGGCCCGTCTCCGCGTCGGACCGGACGCGGAACGTCGGGTCCTCTTCCGCCAGCTTCGACAGCGATGTGGCGAGCTTCTCCTGGTCCGCCTTCGTCTTCGGCTCGATCGCGATGTCGATGACCGGGTCCGGGAACACCATCGACTCGAGCAGCACTGGCGACTCCTCGCCGCACAGCGTGTCTCCGGTGGTGGTGTTCTTGAGACCGACGGCGGCGACGATGTCGCCCGCGTAGACCGCATCCACGTCCTCGCGGTGGTTGGCGTGCATCTGCAGCAGCCGCCCGACGCGCTCCTTGTGGCCCTTCGTCGAGTTGAGGGCGTACGAGCCGGCCTTCATCGTGCCGGAGTAGACGCGGAAGTACGTGAGCTTGCCGACGTACGGATCGGTCATGACCTTGAACGCGAGTGCCGCGAACGGCGCGGAGGCATCGGCCTTCCGCTCGACCTCCTCGCCTGTCTTGAGGTCGGTGCCGCGGATCGCGGCGACGTCCAGCGGCGACGGCAGATAGTCGATGATCGCGTCGAGAAGCGGCTGTACGCCCTTGTTCTTGAACGAGGCACCGCACGTGACCGGGGTGATCGCGGAAGCGAGGCACCCCTTCCGGACCGCGGCCCTGACCTCGCCCTCGGAGACCGGCTCGTCCTCGAGGAACTTCATCATCACCTCGTCGTCGAACTCCGCCACGGTCTCGAGAAGCTCGTGACGGTACAGCTCCGCCTCGTCCTTGAGCTCGGCCGGGATCTCGCCGACCGTGGGGTTGATGCCCTTGTCGTCCTCGTTGAAGAAGATCGCGTTCATCGCGACGAGGTCGACGATCCCGGTGAACCTGTCCTCGGCCCCGATCGGCAGCTGGAGCAGCGCCGGCTTGGTCGCCAGCCGGTCCTTCATCATCTGCACGACGTTGAAGAAGTCGGCCCCGGTGCGGTCCATCTTGTTGATGTACGCGATGCGCGGTACGCCGTACGTGTCGGCCTGCCGCCAGACCGTCTCCGACTGCGGTTCCACGCCGCCGACGGCGCAGAAGACGGCGCAGGCACCGTCAAGGACGCGCAGCGAGCGCTCGACCTCGACTGTAAAGTCCACGTGCCCGGGCGTGTCGATGATCTGGATACGATGGTCCTTCCAGAAGCACGTGGTCGCGGCCGAGGTGATCGTGATGCCGCGCTCCTGCTCCTGGACCATCCAGTCCATCGTCGCGGCGCCCTCGTGGACCTCGCCGATCTTGTGTGTCTTGCCCGTGTAGAAGAGGACGCGCTCGGTGGTCGTGGTCTTGCCGGCATCGATGTGCGCCATGATGCCGATGTTCCGAGTGCGATCCAGTGGGAACTGCTTAGCCATCTATCAGTACAACCCCATCTTGTAGTGTCTTCTTCTCTACCAGCGGTAGTGGCTGAAGGCCCTGTTGGACTCAGCCATCTTGAACAGGTCCTCGCGCCGCTTCACGGAAGCACCCGTGCCGTTCGACGCGTCGAGGATCTCGTTCGCCAGGCGCTCCGCCATCGTCTTCTCGCGCCGCTTCCGCGAGAAGCCGACGATCCAGCGGATCGCGAGCGTCGTGGCGCGACGCGAGTTGACCTCGACTGGCACCTGGTACGTGGCGCCGCCGACGCGCTTCGGCCGGACCTCGAGGGTCGGACGCACGTTGTCCATCGCCTTCTTGAACGTGGCGAGCGGGTCGCTGCCGCTGCGCTTCTCGACGAAGTCGAACGCCCCGTAGACGATCCCCTCGGCTGTCGACTTCTTGCCGTCGAGCAGGATCTTGTTGATGAGCTGCGTCACGAGCCGGTTGTTGTAGACCGGATCCGGGAGCACCTCTCGGCGCTGGGCGGCTGCACGCCTTGGCATTCTGCTACTCTCCTCTACCTCTCAGTCGACTCCGGACGAACCGCACGCCCGTCCTCGGTCATCTGCCGGATGAGCTGCGGCCCACCCCTTAGTTAACTGCCGGATGAGCTGCGCGCCCTTCCCTAATCAACTCCCGGCATCAGCTGCGCGCGTTCCTTGCGCGTCTGCTGGATGCCGGACCAACTACTTAGGCTTCTTGACCCCGTACCGCGAACGCGCCTGCGCCCGCTTCGCCACGCCCGCGCAATCCAGCGCCGCGCGGATGATCTTGTACCGCACCCCCGGCAGGTCCTTCACACGACCGCCCCTGATGAGCACGATCGAGTGCTCCTGGAGGTTGTGGCCGATACCGGGGATGTAGGCGGTGACCTCCATCTGGTTGGTCAAACGCACGCGAGCGACCTTGCGCAGAGCGGAGTTCGGCTTCTTCGGGGTGGTGGTGTAGACACGAGTGCACACGCCCCGCTTCTGCGGAGCGCCCTTGAGCGCCGGCGTCTTGCTCTTCTCGGCCACCTTCTTCCGCGCGTTGCGGACCAGCTGATTGATGGTGGGCACTACCCTCTCCTTGTCTCGCCTGTCCATCCCATGAGGGCACGCGCAGATTCGGCGGCCCGCCTGAAGTCGCAAGGTGGGACTCTAACAAGTCCCAGGCACCTTGTCAAACTAACCACGCATCCGGGTGTGTCTATACCGTGCAGCGAGAAGGCGCCTCACCCGAGTCGGCCAAGGCGCCCTCGCCCGCGTCTAGTCTTCACCCTTGCCGTGCACGCCGCAGTAATCGCTGCCTTCGCGGGCCCTGCTCTTGCAGGGACGGCCGTCGGCGTAGTGCCCCTTGCACATGCCGTCCGTCTCAGCGTTCTTCTCGTGGGTCCTGCAGTACCGCGTGCCCTCGAGGGCCTTGTTCCGGCACTGCGCCCCGGTCCCGGTGACGGCCTGGCACTGGTCCTCGGCCGGCGGATCGCCCGCGGGCTCGGCCTCGGCCTTCGTCTTCGCCTTCGAGGGCTTCTCCCCTGCCGTCGGCCGCTCGGCCGGGCCGGCTTCGGCCCCTTCGGCCACCGGTGGCTTCTCGGCCTTGGTCGGGAGCACTTCGCCGAGCGCCTCGAACCCTTCGAACGCGTCCGTGTCCGGAAGCATGGCGCCGAAGTCGACGGCCTCGACGTTCGCCGTGTCGAGATCGGCGAAGAACGCCGTTGCCTCCTCCTCGGTGAGCCCGGATGCCTCGGCTATCGCCTGCGGCGTGGGCAGCATCGCCTCGAGCTGCTTGAGCTCCTCCGGCGCGAAGTCCGGGAGCGGCCCCGTCGACACCTCCATGTCCGGCCACTCGGCCGACTGGCCCTTGTACGTCAACTTGACCGAACGGTACCGCTTCATGCCCGTGGCGGCAGGGATCAGCTTGCCGATGATGACGTTCTCCTTCAGCCCGAGCAGCTGGTCCTCCTTGCCCGCGATAGCCGCGTCGGTCAGGACGCGTGTGGTCTCCTGGAAGGAGGCGGCGGACAGGTAGCTGTCGGTTGCGAGCGACGCCTTGGTGATGCCGAGGAGCACGTTCGACGCGCTGGCGGGCTGCTCCCCTGCCGCCAACGCGTTCTCGTTGGCTTCCTCGAAGGCGAAGCGGTCGACGAGCTGGCCGGGCAGGAACTCCGTGTCGCCCGCGTCCAGTACGGACACCTTGCGCATCATCTGACGCGCGATGACCTCGATGTGCTTGTCGTTGATGTCGACGCCCTGGCTCGCGTAGACCTCCTGCACCTCCGCGACGATGTAGCCGAGAACGTCCTTCGGTCCGCGCAGGTGCAGCAGGTCGTGAGGATTGACGGAGCCCTCGGTCAGCTGCAGGCCGGCCTCGATCGCGGCCCCGTCCAAGATGCCGGGCCGCAAACGCGCTCGGCGCGAGACCGTATAGCTCTTCTCGTGCCCGTCCGCAGCCGTCACCGTCAGCTTCCGGGTCTTGTCGCCGTCCTCGATGTGCAGCGTGCCCGGGATCTCCGCGAGCTGCGCCTGGCCCTTCGGCTTCCGCGCCTCGAAGAGCTCGGTGACGCGGGGGAGGCCGTGCGTGATGTCCTCGCCGGCCACGCCGCCGGTGTGGAACGTCCGCATGGTGAGCTGCGTGCCCGGCTCGCCGATCGACTGCGCCGCGATGATGCCGACCGCGGTGCCGATGTCGACGGAACGGCCGGACGCGAGGTCCCAGCCGTAGCAGCTCTGGCAGATGCCGTGCTTCGCGTGGCACGTCATGACCGTGCGGCACTCGACTTCGGAGATGCCGAGCTTGTCGATGTCGATGAGCTCCTGGTCCGACGCGATGTACTCGCCGGCGTCCTTGACGATCTCCCCCGTCTTGGGGTGCAGCACCGGCTTGAGCAGGCAGCGGCCCACGAGGTCGTGGTCGACCTTGCCCGGCTGCTTCGGGTCGAGGACCGGGAAGACGACGCCCTGGTCGGTGCCACAGTCAGCAGAGCGCACGATGACGTCCTGCGCCACGTCCACAAGGCGGCGTGTGAGATAGCCGGAGTCCGCCGTGCGAAGCGCGGTGTCGGCGAGTCCCTTGCGGGCGCCGTGCGTCGAGATGAAGTACTCGAGCACGGACAGGCCCTCGCGGAAGTTGGCCTTGATCGGCCGGTCGAGGATCTCGCCCTTCGGGTTGGCCATCAGGCCTCGCATGCCGGCCAGCTGCCGGATCTGCTTGATGTTACCGCGAGCCCCCGAGTAGGCCATCATGTAGACGGGGTTGAACTTGTCGAAGTTGGCCGCCATCGCCTCGCCGACGTCCTCGTTCGTCTTCGTCCAGACGTCGACGACCTGGCGGTGCCGCTCGTCCTTGGTGATGAGCCCGCGCTCGTACTGCTGCTCGATCTTGTCCACCGCGCCCTCGGCCTCGGCGAGCAGCTGCGGCTTGTTGTCCGGCACCTTGATGTCGTAGACGGAGACCGTCACGCCGGCGCGTGTCGCGTAGTGGAAGCCGAGGCGCTTGATCTCGTCGAGGATCGCGGCCATCGGGACGGTGGCGTACCGGTTCGAGCAGTCCTCGACGATCCGGGCGATGCCCTTCTTGTCGACCTCGTGGTTGATGAATGGGTAGTCGTCCGGCAGCGAGCGGTTGAAGGTGATGCGCCCAACCGTCGTGGTCAGCCGCTCGCCCGCCTTGTGCTCGACAAGCTTGCCGGGCGCGATCTCTTCCGTGAGGTCTTCGGTCAGCCGCACCTGGATCCTCGCCTGGAGGTCCACGCTACGGTTGTCGTACGCGAGGATCGCTTCGTCGAAGCTGTAGAACGCGCGATCCACACCCAGAACGCCCTCGCGCTCCGCCGTGAGGTAGTAGATGCCCATGACCATGTCCTGGGTGGGCGTTGCGAGCGGGCGGCCGTGCGCGGGCGACTTGATGTTGTTCACGGAGAGCATCAGGATGCGCGCCTCGGCCTGCGCCTCGGCCGACAGCGGCAGGTGCACGGCCATCTGGTCGCCGTCGAAGTCCGCGTTGAAGGCGGTGCAGACGAGCGGGTGGATGCGGATGGCCTTGCCCTCGACCAGGATCGGCTCGAAGGCCTGGATGCCGAGCCGGTGCAGGGTGGGCGCGCGGTTCAGCAGCACGGGGTGGTCGCGGATGATCTCCTCGAGCACGTCCCACACCACGGGCCTGCCGCGGTCCACCATGCGCTTGGCCGACTTGATGTTCTGCGCGTGCTCGAGGTCCACCAGCCGCTTCATCACGAACGGCTTGAACAGCTCGAGCGCCATGATCTTCGGCAGGCCGCACTGGTGCAGCTTGAGCTCCGGGCCGACGACGATGACCGAACGGCCCGAGTAGTCGACGCGCTTGCCGAGCAGGTTCTGGCGGAAGCGGCCCTGCTTGCCCTTCAGCATGTCGCTGATCGACTTCAGCGGACGGTTGCCAGGGCCGGTGACGGGGCGACCGCGGCGTCCGTTGTCGAACAGCGCGTCGACGGCCTCCTGAAGCATGCGCTTCTCGTTGTTGACGATGATCTCGGGCGCGCCGAGGTCGAGCAGCCTCTTGAGGCGGTTGTTGCGGTTGATGACGCGCCGGTAGAGGTCGTTAAGGTCCGACGTGGCGAAGCGCCCGCCGTCCAGCTGCACCATCGGGCGAAGGTCCGGCGGGATGACGGGGATCGCGTCGAGGATCATCCACTCCGGCCGGTTCTTCGAGGAGCGGAACGCCGAGACGACCTTGAGGCGCTTGATGGCCTTCTGCTTCTTCTGGCCCTTGCCCTCGCGGATCTGCGTGCGCAGTTCGTTGCCCAGATCCTCCAGGTTGACCTGCTGGAGCAGGTCCTTGACGGCCTCGGCGCCCATCCCGCCGCGGAAGTAGTTGCCGTAGCGGAGCTTCAGCTCGCGGTACAGCGTCTCGTCGGAGATGAGCGTCTTGACCGATAGCTTCTGGAAGAGGTCGAAGGCATCGCGCAGCAGCTCGCGGCGCTCGGCATACTCCTCGTCCAGGTCTCGGATGTCCCGCTTGGCCTCGGTCTCGTACCGCTTGACGCGGTCCTCGACCGGTGTCTCCTCGTCGACGGCCTCGCCCTCCTCGGGCTCGGCCTCGCCCTTCGCCACCGCGATGAGCCGGTCGCGCTCCGCCTCGATCGCGACGACCTCCTCCGCCTTCTCGGCATCGAGGTTGGCGAGGTCGCTCTCGAGTTCCTCGCGCAGCATGACGAGGTCGGACTCGCGGTCCTCCTCGTTGACGGAGGTCACGACGTAGCTCGCGAAATACAGGACCTTCTCGAGGTCCTTGGGCGCGATGTCGAGCAGGTAGCCCAGACGCGACGGCACGCCCTTGAAGTACCAGATGTGGCTGACGGGCGCCGCGAGCTCGATGTGACCCATCCGGTCACGCCGCACCTTGGCGCGCGTCACCTCAACCCCGCAGCGCTCGCAGATGATGCCCTTGAAGCGCACGCGCTTGTACTTGCCGCAGTAGCACTCCCAGT
This sequence comes from Actinomycetes bacterium, assembly GCA_021811025.1. Lineage (GTDB taxonomy): Bacteria > Actinomycetota > Coriobacteriia > Anaerosomatales > JAJZPX01 > JAJZPX01. The sequence continues at coordinate 4,166 of JAJZPX010000043.1, read as the reverse complement.
CCTTGGTCGGCCCGAAGATCTTCTCGCAGAACAGGCCATCCTTCTCGGGCTTGAGCGTACGGTAGTTGATGGTCTCGGGCTTCTTGACCTCGCCGCGGGACCACTGGCGGATCTGCTCCGAGGAAGCCAGTCCGATCCGCAGCCTATCGAAGTTGTTGACGTCGACGTCGAGCAACGTTGATCCTCCTTAGCCGGCCTCTCAGTGGACCTGCTACTCCTCGGTGGTGTCTTCCATGTCGAAGCTGATGTCGATCCCGACCTCGCCGGACTCCTCCAGCTCGGGCAGCTCGAGGTCTCCCTCGGCGAGCGGCATCGGCTCGCCGCGCTCGCCCTCGCCCTCGCCGAGGCCGGACAGGTCGAGCCCAAGCTCCTCGGCCGTCTTGAAGATGTCCTCCTCCTCTTCCTTCAACTCGATCTCCTCGCCACGCTCGGAGAGGATCTCGACGTCGAGGCAGAGCGACTGCATCTCCTTGACCAGCACCTTGAAGCTCTCGGGGATTCCGGGCTCGGGGATGTTCTCGCCCTTGACGATCGCCTCGTACGCCTTCACGCGTCCGGTGACGTCGTCGGACTTGATCGTGAGGATCTCCTGCAGCACGTAGGCTGCGCCGTACGCGTACAGCGCCCAGACCTCCATCTCGCCGAACCGCTGACCGCCGAACTGCGCCTTGCCGCCGAGCGGCTGCTGAGTGATGAGCGAGTACGGGCCGGTCGAGCGGGCGTGGATCTTGTCGTCGACCAGGTGCAGCAGCTTCAACATGTATATCTGGCCGACCGTGACGGGCTCGCGGAACGGCTCGCCTGTGCGGCCGTCGTACAGCACCGCCTTGCCGTCCCTGCCTACCCGTGGGATGAACTTCTCGTCGAACTTCTTCGCGTAGCGCGCCTTCCCCGCGAGCTCCACGTTCTTCGTCGCGGCCTCGAGCACGTCGGCGATCTCGTACTCGCGCGCGCCGTCGAAGACGGGAGTCGCCACGAAGATCGGGCCGTCCACGTGCTCCTTCTGCTTGCCGTCGTCGCTCCACCCCACGTGCGCGGCCCAGCCCAGGTGCGTCTCGAGCAGCTGCCCGATGTTCATCCGGCTAGGCACGCCGAGCGGGTTCAGGATGATGTCGACCGGTGTCCCGTCTGCAAGGAACGGCAGGTCCTCGACCGGCAGGATCTTGCTGATGACGCCCTTGTTGCCGTGGCGCCCGGCGAGCTTGTCGCCCTCCGAGATCTTGCGCTTCTGCGCGACGTAGACCCGCACGAGCTCGTTGACTCCCGGAGAGAGGTCGTCGCCCGCGTCGCGCGAGAACTTGCGCACGTGGATGACGCGACCCGTCTCGCCGTGCGGGACCTTGAGGCTCGTATCGCGCACCTCGCGCGCCTTCTCGCCGAAGATGGCGCGAAGCAGGCGCTCCTCGGCGGTGAGCTCGGTCTCGCCCTTGGGCGTGACCTTGCCGACGAGCACGTCGCCGGGGAAGACCTCGGCGCCGATGCGGATGATTCCGTCCTCGTCCAGGTTCGCGAGGATATCCTCACCGACGTTCGGGATCTCCCGGGTGATCTCCTCCGGGCCGAGCTTCGTGTCGCGCGCCTCGACCTCGTACTCCTCGATGTGGATCGAGGTCAGCAGGTCGTCCTTGACGACGCGCTCGGACAGGATGATCGCGTCCTCGTAGTTGTAGCCCTCCCACGGCATGAACGCGACGAGCAGGTTCTGGCCGAGGCCGAGCTCGCCGCCGTCCGTCGCCGGGCCGTCCGCGAGCACTTGCCCGGCTTCGACGTGCTCGCCCTCTTCGACGATCGGCCGGTGATCGATGCACGTGCCCTGGTTGGAGCGCATGAACTTCGGCATGAAGTACTCGTCGAGCGTGCCGTCCTCGGTCACGCGCACCGCAATCTTGCGGCTGTCGACGTATTCCACGGTCCCGGCGCGCCGCGCGCACAGGATCTCGCCGGTGTCCTTGACCGCCCGATGCTCCATGCCCGTCCCGACGAGCGGCGCCTCGGCGCGCAGCAGCGGCACCGCCTGCCGCTGCATGTTCGAACCCATGAGCGCGCGGTTCGCGTCGTCGTGCTCGAGGAACGGGATGAGCGCGGTCGCGATGGACACCATCTGGCGCGGCGAGACGTCCATGTAGTCGACCTTGGCCGCCTCGACCTCCTCGGGCTCGCCGCCCTTGAGCCGGCACAGCACGCGGTCGCGGTCGAACTTGTCGGTCTTCGCGTCGAACGTCTCGTTTGCCTGCGCGATGACGTACCGCTCTTCCTCGTCGGCCGTCATGTAGTGGATCTCGTCGGTGACCTTGCCCTTCGTCACCTTGCGGTAGGGCGTCTCGATGAAGCCGTACGGGTTGATGCGCGCGAAGGAAGCGAGCGACCCGATAAGGCCGATGTTCGGGCCTTCAGGCGTCTCGATCGGGCACATGCGGCCGTAGTGCGAGGGGTGCACGTCGCGGACCTCGAAGCCCGCGCGCTCGCGCGACAGGCCGCCCGGCCCGAGCGCCGACAGCCGGCGCTTGTGCGTCAGCCCCGTCATGGGGTTCGTCTGGTCCATGAACTGCGACAGCTGGCTGGACCCGAAGAACTCCTTGATGGCGGCGACGATCGGCCGGATGTTGATGAGGGACTGCGGCGTGATCTGGTCGACGTCCTGAGTGGTCATGCGCTCGCGCACAACGCGCTCCATGCGCGCCAGCCCGATCCGGAACTGGTTCTGGATGAGCTCCCCGACGGACCGCACGCGCCGGTTCCCGAAGTGATCGATGTCGTCCACGTCGGCGGACGAGTCTCCCTCCCACAGCCGCACCAGGTACTGGACGGCCGCCAGAATGTCCTCGTTCGTGAGCGTGGACTGCTCGTCGGGCAGCGAGAGGCCGAGCTTGCGATTCACCTTGTACCGGCCGACCTTCGCGAGGTCGTAGCGCTGGGCGTTGAAGAAGAGCCCGTCCAGCAGCGATCGCGCGCTCTCCACCGTCGGCGGCTCGCCCGGGCGCAAGCGCTTGTAGATCTCGATGAGCGCCTCTTCGCGCGTCTCGGTGTAGTCCTTCTCCAGCGTGTGCTTGATGCACTCGGAGTCGGCGAAGAGGGACGCGATGTCCTCCTTGCCTTCGGCGATGCCGAGCGCCTTGACCAGCACCGTCACCGGCTGCTTGCGCTTCCGGTCGATGCGGACGGACACGATGTCCCGGCGATCCGTCTCGAGCTCGAGCCACGCGCCTCGCGCGGGGATGACCTTCGCCGTGAAGATCGCCTTGTCCGTGGTCTTGTCGCGCTCCTCGGCGTAGTAGACCCCAGGCGAGCGGACGAGCTGGCTGACGACCACGCGCTCCGTGCCGTTGATGATGAACGTGCCTCGATCGGTCATGAGCGGGAAGTCGCCCATGAACACCTGCTGCTCCTTCACCTCGCCGGTCTCCTTGTTGATGAAGGAGACGTCGACGAAGAGCGGAGCCTGGTAGCTCATGTCCTTTTCTTTGCACTCCTCGACGGAGTACTTCGGGTCACCGAACTCGTGCTCCCCGAACTCCACGGCGAGGTTGCCGGTGAAGTCCTCGATAGGGGAGATGTCGTGGAACGTCTCTCGCAGTCCCTCGTCCAGGAACCACTTGAAACTGTCCCGCTGAATCGCGATAAGATTAGGTACCTCGAGGATCTCCGGGATCTTGGCGAACGTGCGGCGCTGGCGTTTGCCGGCGGGGACAAGAGGGGAAGCTGCTTCGCGAGGCACCAGGCGTTTCCTCCTTAGGGACGTCGAAGCGGCGATAGCGAGTCGCAAAACATCAGAATAACGAGCCGATGGACCCGGGTCAACAGTCTGGCGCGTGAACGGTCGCAGCCATTCGATTTGCGTACCCATAAGCCCTGGGATCGAACCGGCGGCGAGACGAAGAAGAAGGCCGAGCCCCGGGCTCGGCCTTCTTCTTTCGCCTGTCGGCGCACGGCGGGATCGCGTCGGATGCCGCCGGTTCGCGCCGCGCAACGCGTCGGCGGTGGCGGCATCTGCTGCGAGCGGAAGCGAGTCTGCAGGATGCCGCCGGTTCGCGCCGCGCAACGCGTCGGCGCGAACCTACTTGAGCTCGACGGCGGCGCCGGCCTCCTCGAGCTTGCTCTTGGCCTCGTCCGCCTTCTCCTTGTTGACTCCCTCGAGCACCGGCTTCGGCGCACTGTCGACGAGGTCC
>JAJZPX010000042.1 GCA_021811025.1 Actinomycetes bacterium | reverse complement strand
AGTGCTGCTGCATCTAGGCGACACCGCCGCTCCCATGGGCGAGCGCATGTGGGCCCTGCCGGTCGACGCGCTCTGGAGGATCTGAGTAGCGTGGCGAAGGGCAGGCGCATCCGTTTCGTCGTCGACGACACCGGCGCCTCGCGCTGGTATCGCGCGGAGGTGCCGGGCGATGAGCTGCGGCGGCGCGGGCATCACGTGACGATCGGGAACCGGCTGGACCGCTCAGAGGTCCCGTCGCTCGACGTGGTCGTCTTCCACCGGCAGTTCCTCCCCGGGGCCGTGGCGGCGATCGAGCACGTCAACGCATCCGGCAAGGTGTCGGTATACGACATCGACGACGACTACTGGAACGTTCCGCCCACGAACCCGCTGTACGAGCGCTGGCGCGACCCGGGTCTTCTCCGCGGCCTCGAGGCGTGCGTCCGCGCCGCGCAGGTCGTCACCACGCCGAGCCCGGTGCTCGCGGAGTCCCTGCGCGGCCTGAATCCGGTCGTGCGGGTGCTGCCCAACATGCTCCGCGGCGAGGACTGGCCGTTGCCGGAGCGGCGGGAGTCGGAGCGCGTCGTGATCGGGTGGGGAGGCAGCGCGAGCCACCTCCCGGACCTGCGGATGCTGGCGGGCGCGATCGAGCAGGTGCTCGCGAGCGAGCCGCGCGCGGAGTTCCGCACGCACGGCCTGCGGGAGGTCCCGTTCGCACCGGGCGACAGGCTGCGCGTGCTGCCGGGAGTGCCGCTCGAGGACTACCCGTCGCTCGTCGCGTCGTTCGACGTCGGGCTCGCCCCGCTCGAGGACACGCGCTTCAACCGGTGCAAGAGCGACCTCAAGGTGCTGGAGTACGCCGCGGCGGGCGTCGCGGTGGCGGCCTCGAAGGTCGCGCCGTACGAGCGAGCCGTGCGTCCGGGCGAGACGGGGCTTCTCGTCGGACCGAGCGCGAAGGACTGGCTGAAGGCCGTCCGGCGGCTCGTGACGGACGGGTCGCTGCGCGCCGGGATGGGCCGGGCCGGGCGCGCATGGGCCGAGACGCGCTTCATCGAGCGCGACGCGAACATCGGCCGATGGGAGAAGGCGTACGGGCTGTAGCGGCGCGCGCGTGTCGCGGTCGCTCGCCTCGACTGCTACCATCACCTCGGGGACCCCCACTCGAGGAGCGGAATTGATTGACGGCGTGAAGATCAAGGACATCAGGGTCGTCCCGGACGACCGCGGGATGCTCATGGAGATGTTCCGCAGCGACGACCCGGACTTCCAGCGCTTCGGCCAGGTGTACATGACGCTGGTCTACCCGGGTGTCGTGAAGGCGTGGCACTACCACAAGAAGCAGACCGACCACTTCGTTTGCGTGTCGGGCATGGCGAAGGTGGCGCTCTACGACGACCGTGAGGGCTCGCCGACGCGCGGCGAGACGAACACGTTCGTGATCGGCTGGCAGCGCCAGCGGCTGCTCATCATCCCGCCCGGCGTGTACCACGGCTTCACGCCCGCCGGGCACGAGCCCGCCGCGATCATCAACGTCCCCACCGAGCTGTACGACTACGAGAATCCGGACGAGTTCCGCCGGCCGTTCGACGACCCCGAGATCGGCTACGACTGGGGCGTGACGAACGGGTGACCGCGCGAGCGCGCTTCCTGATCGCGGGTGCCGGCGGGATGCTCGGGACGGCGCTGCAGGCCGCGATCACCTCCCGCGGCGACGAATGCGTGGCCCCGCCGGAGACGGAGTTCGACATCACGTCGCCCGAGGCCGTCGAGCGCGTCGTCGGCGAGTTCGGCACGGGCGTCCTCGTCAACGCGGCCGCTTACACGAACGTCGAGCGCGCGGAGCAGGAGCCGGAGATCGCGTACCGAGTGAACGAGACCGGACCGCGGCTGCTCGCGGAAGCCGCCGCCGCGCACGGTCTCGGATTCGCGCACGTCTCCACGGACTTCGTGTTCGACGGCGAGAAGCGCGAGCCGTACGCGGAGACGGACGAGCCCAACCCGCTGAGCGTGTACGGCGCGAGCAAGCTCGCGGGCGAGCGCGCGGTCTTCGACGCCATGCCCGAAGCGCTCGTCGTGCGCACGGCGTGGTCGTACTTCGAGCGCGGCGTGAACTTCCCGCTGAAGGTCCTGCAGCTCGCCGCGACTCGCGACGAGATCTCAGTCGTGACCGACGAGGTAGGCTCGCCCACCTACATCCCGGACCTCGCCCGCGGCATCCTCGGTCTCGCCGACGCGGCCGCGCAGGGTCTCTTCCACCTCGCGGGAGCGGGCGGCTGCTCGCGGTTCGAGCTGGCGAGCGAGTTGCTTCGCCTCACGGGCAGCGCGACGCGCGTCACGCCGACGACGAGCGACGCTTTCCCGAGCGCCGTCGAGCGGCCGAAGTACTCGGTGCTGGACTGCTCGAAGGCGGCGGCTCTCGGCGTGACGATGCCCGAGTGGCGCGATGCGCTGCGGAGGTTCGTGCGAGCGCTTGACGTGTAGGCTTTGATAGAATCGGCGGCACCATGGCCGGCAACATGGACAAGACGAGCATCTTCTACATAGTCGACGACTTCTTCGGCTGCGGCTGGTATCGCTGCCACGTCCCCGGGCTGGAGCTCAAGCGCCGCGGATACGAGGTCGTCCTCGACGGCGCGATCGACCCCGCCGGCGTGGAGGCGTTCGACGTCATCGTCTTCCAGAGGCAGTGGCGGCCACAGGCCGTCCAGGCGATGGAGTATGCGATCTCGCTCGGCAAGACGGTCGTCTACGAGCTCGACGACGACCTGTGGAACCTCCACGAGTCGAACCCGGCGTACGAGGCGTGGTCGAACCCCGCCATCCTCGGCGGCGCCGAGCGGCTCCTGCGGAGCGCGCACCTGGTCACGACCACCACCCCCGCGCTCGCGCAGCACCTCCGCCGGTTCAACAAGAACATCCGGATCCTGCCGAACATGCTCCCGCTCGAGCACTGGCAGGTGCCGCGCGACCGGCCGGAAGGCTACGACAAAGTCGTGGTGGGCTGGGCGGGGAGCGCGAGCCGCTGGCGGGACCTCTCCATCGTCAAGGAAGTCGGGAAGCAGCTGCTCGACAAGTACCCGAACGTCGAGCTGCTCGTGGCGTCCGGCGACGACTCCAACATGATCTTCCCGCCACACCCTCGCATCGGCCGGCTCCAGGGCGTCAAGATCGAGCAGTACGCGTACTCGCTCACGCAGTTCGACATCGGCCTGGCGCCGGTCGTCGACTCGCGCTTCAACCAGGCGAAGAGCGACCTGAAGTTCCTCGAGTACTCGATGCTCGGCATCCCGACGGTCGCCTCGCACGTGGAGTCGTACGTGCACAGCATCGTGAACGGCGAGAACGGCTTCCTTGCGAAGAACGACAAGGACTGGCTGAAGTACCTGCAGCGCCTGATCGAGCAGCCGGAGCTGCGCGCCGAGATCGGCGCCGCCGCCAAGGCGTTCGCGGACGAGCGCACGATCGACAAGACCGCGTGGATGTGGGAGCAGGCGTACGGGCTGTCGCTGGCGGCGCGGGAGTCGGCGTGAGCCGCACACCGCCGCAGCTGAAGGACTACGCCGAGCGGGAGATGGCCCTCGCTCACGGGGTGAAGGTGCGTCAGGACTTCGAGGTCGCCGGCCGCGGGTTCAGCATGGAGCGCGAGCCCAAGCGCGTTCCCATTGTCATCAACAACTTCAACCGCCTGTCGTGCTTGAAGCAGCAGGTCGACCGCTTGCGCGATCTCGGCTACGAGAACCTGTACGTCATCGACAACGCGAGCACGTACGAGCCGCTACTCGACTACTACCGCAGCGAGAAGCTCCGCGTGTTCTACTTGAGCGAGAACGTCGGCTACCTGGCGTTGTGGAAGACGAGCGTGCGCAAGGAGTTCATGTCCAACTACTACATCTACACAGACTCGGACATCGTTCCGGTCGAGGATTGCCCGGACGACTTCGCCGCCAGGTTCAAGGCGACGCTGGACGAGCACCGAACGCTGGCGAAGGCCGGTTTCGGGCTGAAGATCGACGACCTGCCCGAGTCGTATGCGAATCGCGACGCCGTCGCGCAGCACGAGAGGCAGTTCTGGACGCAGCCGATTACGCGCGGACTATGGCACGCGCCGATCGACACCACGCTCGCGCTGTACCGGCCGGGCGAGTCGGGCGGCTGGTGGCTGGACGCCGCGCGGACCGACGCTCCCTACCTCGCGCGGCACGTCGCCTGGTACGCGGATTCGGCGAACCCGTCGGAGGAGGAGCGGTTCTACCTCCAGACCGCGCAGCAGCTCACGCACTGGACGGGCGTGGAGGCACGGCGGGGCGCGTAGACGAGGAGGAGAGCGAGCGTGTGCTGAAGGTATCCGTGGTCATGAACTACTTCGAGCGCCAGGATATCCTCGAGCGCACGTTGTGGAGCATCTGCCATTTCACGAACACGATCGACCCCTTCGAAGTGGTCATCGTGGACGACATGAGCGCGCCTGGAAAGGAAGCGGCGCCGGTGGTCGCCGACTTCACAGGCCGTCTCCCCGTGCGGCTCTTCGAGCGGACCAACAAGAAGGGCAAGAACTGCGGCATCCCCCTGAACATCGCCGCTCGCAAGGCGACCGGCGAGGTGCTCATCATCCAGGATCCCGACTTCGTCCACATGTCGCCTGTCGTCAATCAGACGGCGGCCTACTTCGCCGACGATGTCAGCAAGTTCGTCATAGCCGGCTGCTACTCTCTCTCGAAGAAGAAGCAGCGCATCGTGGTTGGGGTGGACTTCTCCGACAGAGAGGCGGTCGCCCGATTGAGGCAGCGCGTGGAACGGCTGCCGGCGGGAATCCAGATCGAGGGAGCGGACGCCTGGAACTGCCATCCGATCTTTCGCCCGCTCGGGCTTGGTTCGGCGAAGGCAATTCTCAGGCGCGACTTCAATAGGCTCGGAGGGTTCGACGAGGACTTCCATGAGTATCACGGGTATGAGGACACCGACTTCCTCAGGCGTGTCCAGCTCGCCGGCATCCCCGCGGCGATATGCCCCGAGATCCTCGTCTACCACCAGTGGCACTACGAAGTGACGCCCGAGGATAGCGCGAGCCGGGCCGGCTGCGAGACCGTGCATCTCCGCCTCTTCCAGCAGAAGGCCGCTGCCGGGCTGACAGTGGCAAACGCCGGCCGAGAATGGGGAGTGCTGAGCGGCAGAGAGGTCGATCTCGCTGCGACTGCGGTCGGAGATGACGGCAGAGCCGGAATGGGCGCCGCATCGTGAGCGTTCGCCTTCTCTATCTCGGGATGTACTGGGATTACGGAGATCCGTCCCGGGGGGCGAGCTTCGAGGAGAACAGCTTCCATGCTGGATTCCGCGCCCATCCAAACGTCGAGGTCACGCACTTCGACTACGTGGAGCTTGAACGGACACTCGGCCGTGACGAGATGAACCGGCGACTTCTGGCGGCCGTCAACGAAGGCGATTTCGACTGCCTCTTCTGCGTCATGTTCACGGACCAGCTGCTGCCTGAAGTGCTTGACAAGATCAGGACGCGGAAGCGTCCGATAACGATTGCATGGGGCTGCGACGATCACTGGCGTTTCGACGACTATTCTCGCCACTGGGCACCGCACTTCAACTGGTGGGTGACCACCGCCCGCTCAGCTGTTCCGCGATTCAAGTCGATCGGCTATCACAAGGTGATCAAGAGCCAATGGGCCGTGGAGCCGACGGTGTACCATCCAGTGGGAATGTCGAAGGACTTTGCGGTCAGCTTCGTCGGACAGCCTCACGGCGTGCGGCCGCAGGTGATGCAGTTCTTGCATGCGAACGGCGTTCCGCTTGCGGTCTTCGGGTTTGGATGGGCTGGCCTCCAGTCGCGCATTACTCATGAGCAGATGGTGGAGGTCTTCTCCCGCAGCCATATCAGCCTCAACTTGTCCAACTCGTCGGTGATGGGCGAATCGCAGATCAAGGGGCGGGTGTTCGAGGTGCCTGCTTGCAGATCGCTCCTCTTGACCGATGATGCCGATGACCTAGCCGCATACTATGAACCCGGCGAGGAGATCGTGGTCTACGACGGGCCGGAGGACATGCTCGCCAAGATCGCCCACTACCTGACGCAGACCGACGAGTGCGAGCGGATCGCGGCGGCTGGATATGAGCGCACGCTCCGCGAGCACACCTGGAAGCAACGATTCGACGCGATCTTCCAGAGGGTCGGGCTGGCGTGAGCGACGCTTGCTTCATCCGACGCTGCCGTCTTGAAGACGGCCTGGCGTGAGGAGCCGTGCGGCATGATCGAGTGCGGGCTCTCGAACGAGGCGAACCGGCGCGCCTGGGTGGAGCGGACGCTGAAGCGGATTCCGTCAGGCAGCCGAATCCTCGACGCCGGCGCCGGGGAGTGCCAGTTCGAGGCGTTCTGCGGACACCTCGAGTACGTGAGCCAGGACTTCGGGGAGTACGACGGCGTCGGTGACGGATCCGGGCTGCAGACTCGGACGTGGGACCAGACGAGGATAGACATCGTGAGCGATATCACCGCGATCCCGGAGCCGGACGCGTCCTTCGACGCGGTGATGTGCGTCGAGGTCCTGGAGCATCTGCCCGATCCGCCGGCGGCGCTTCGTGAGCTGGCGCGCCTCCTCCGTCCAGGCGGCATGCTGGTGCTCACTGCCCCCTTCTGCGCGCTCACGCACTTCGCCCCCTTCTTCTATCACAGCGGGTACAGCCGCCACTTCTACGAGCACTGGATGCCTGAGCTGGGGCTGGACATCGAGGATCTGCAGTTCAACGGCAACTACTTCGAGTACGTTGCGCAGGAGCTGCGGAGACTCCCCCAAGTGGCGGGGGAGCACGCGAATGTCACCTTCGGGCAGCGGGAGTACCTCGCGATCCAGATCCTGCTGGAAGCTCTGACGAACGCGGCGAGGCGAGATACCGGCTCGGAGCAACTGCTGGCGTACGGTCTGCACGTCACCGCGAGGAAGCGCTCGCCAGGATGAGGATGGTCGGGGAACATGGAGCACCAGAAGTACGTGCAGGACTGGCAGACGTTCACTTCCCTGCCCGGAGGGCAGCTTCTTCCGACGGGTGACCCGTGGCCGTGCCTCGGCGACGACACGCCGACGACATCCTTCGACGCTCACTACTTCTATCAGGACATCTGGGCGGCCAGGCATATTGCAGCGGCGAAGCCGCTCCGCCACGTGGACGTCGGCTCGCGGGTCGACTACGTCGGCTTCCTCACGGCCATCACTTCGGTGGTCTTCGTGGACATACGACCGCTGCTCGCCGAGCTGGACAACTACGAGTCGGTGGCGGGCAGCATCCTCGACCTCCCGTTCGATGACATGTCGGTGGGTTCGCTCTCTTGTCTGCACGTAGCCGAGCACATCGGGCTCGGCAGGTACGGCGACCCGCTTGATCCTCTGGGGACGAAGAAGGCGGCCGCTGAGCTCTCGCGGGTTCTGGCAGTGGGAGGGGATCTCTACTTCTCGCTCCCGGTCGGCGCCTCGCGCGTGTGCTTCAACGCGCATCGCATCCACGCTCCGGGCCTCATCCTCGAGTACTTCTCTGGCCTCAAGCTCGTCTCGTTCGCGGCCGTGAGCGACTCAGGCAGGTTCCATCCCACTGCGGATCTATCGGACTACGAGTCGGCCACTTACTCCTGCGGTCTCTTCCACTTTCAGCGGCCGTGACTCCGCGCGGCCTCTCGGCTCATCGTGACCGGACGCTTCGCCCCATCCTCGAGCGGCAGGGGTCTGCCCCTCCTCCGCACCCCCATCGGGTACGATGTCACCCGAGAGGAGGCCTCCCCGTGAACCTCACGCAGCTTCGTGCGTTCGTCGCGGTCGTCGAGCACAAGTCGTTCTCGGCGGCGGCGCGGGCGCTCGGCCTCTCGCAGCCGGCGGTGACGATGCAGGTGCAGTCGCTCGAGTCGGAGACGGGTGCGACGCTGCTCGACCGCCGCTACCGCCAGGTCGTCCCGACGGAAGCCGGCGCCGCGCTGCTGCCGCACGCGCGTCGCGTGCTCGCCGAGATCGAGAAGGCGCGCTACGAGCTCGATCGCATGACCGATCGCGTCACCGGGCGCCTCGACATCGCGGCGTCCACGACGCCCGGCGACTACGTCCTGCCCGCGCTGCTCGGCCGATTCCTGGACGCCCACCCCGAGGTCGGCATCTCGCTCCGCGTCATGGACTCGGCCGAGGTGGTGCAGGCCGTCGCCGCCGGGGACGCGCACCTCGGCATGACCGGCGCGGAGCTGGACTCCGGCGGCAAGGACGTGTTCGAGTCGGTCGGGGCGGACGAGCTCCTCGTGGTCTGCCGTCCGGACCACCCGCTCGCGAGCAGGGAGCGCCTGGCCGTCTCGGAGCTCGTCGAGGAGGCGTTCGTCATGCGGCGGCAGGGCTCGGGGACGCGAGTGGTGACCGAGGACGCGCTGCGGGCGGGCGGCATCGACCCCGCCGACCTCCGCGTCGTAGCCGAGCTCGGCACGTCCGAGGCGATCGTGCGGGCGGTCGAGGGCGGCCTGGGGATCGGCGTCGTGAGCCGCTGGGTGGCGGACAAGGCGCTCGCGCTCGGCACGGTCGCGCAGATCGACGTCCGCGGCTTCCCCGTCCAGCGCCCGTTCTTCCTCGTCACGCCGAAGACATCCCTCAGCCGCGCGGCCGAGGCGTTCCTCGAGCACGTCCGTCGCGAGCTGTAGCGCAAACGTTGCCGGTCCGAAGCCGGCAGGTATATCCTCAGGCTGCCGCGGAAGGACCGCGGCGCATACGTCTCCGAGTCTCCGGAACCTACAGCTGCGCCCGCGAGCGCAGCCACGGACCGGAGACCGATAGGGTGGGTCGCGGAAACGTGCCCGCCTCCCGGTGGAAAGGAGCCACATATGCGTCACCGTTTCGCGCTGCCCATCCGGGCGGTGGCGGCCGCAGCCGTAGCGGCGGCCCTCCTCCTCACAGCCTGCTCGGCACAGCAGCCGACCGCGCCCACGTCCAGCGCCGAGAAGCCGAAGACCTCCGAGATCGTGCTGGCTTCGACGACCTCCACGCAGGACTCCGGCCTGTTCTCCGTCCTCATCCCTGCGTTCGAGAAGGACAACCCCTCCTACAAGGTGAAGGTCGTCGCCGTCGGCACGGGCGAGGCGCTCAAGCTCGGTGAGAAGAAGGATGCCGACATCTGCCTCGTGCACGCGAAGGCTTCCGAGCTCAAGTTCGTGGCGGCCGGGTTCGGTGAGTACCGCAAGGATGTCATGTACAACGATTTCGTGGTCGTCGGGCCGTCGTCCGATCCGGCGGGGATCAAGGGCGACAAGGACGTGCTCGACGCCTTCAAGAAGCTCGCCGCGGCCGGGCAGGCCGGGAAGGCCGTCTTCGTGGCCCGCGGCGACGACTCCGGCACCGCCAAGAAGGAGGAGTCGATCTGGGCCTCCGCCACCATCACGCCCAAGGGGCAGAAGTGGTACCTGTCGACCGGGCAGGGCATGGGCGAGGTTCTGAAGGCCGCCAACGAGAAGCAGGGCTACACGCTCGCCGATCGCGCCACCTACCTGTCGATGAAGGACAGCCTTCAGCTCGAGATCATCGTCGAGGGTGACAAGAAGCTGTTCAACCAGTACGGCGTCGAGCCGGTCGTCGGGGCGAAGAACACCGAGGGCGCGCACGCGTTCGCCGATTGGATCACCGGCCCGAAGGGCCAGGCGGTCATCGCGAGTTACGGCGCCGACAAGTTCGGTCAGCCGCTGTTCGTGCCCAACGCATCTCAGTAGACGCTCGCGTGCCGGGGCGATCGCGGGCGCCCCGGCCACCGATCTCGTGACGGAGTGCCGATGGTTCTCTGGACATCCTTCCTGCAGGCCGTTCACCTGCTCGTCTCGGGCGACCCGGCGATCTGGGAGATCATCCTGCTGTCGCTGCGGACGTCCGGCACCGCGACGGTGATCGGGCTCGCGCTCGGGCTGCCGCTCGGCTACGTCCTCGGCACGACCGTGTTCGCCGGGCGCCGTGTGATGGCGCTGCTCGTGATCCTTCTCGTCAACACGGGCATGGGCCTGCCACCCGTCGTCGTCGGGCTGTTCGTGTGGCTCTCGCTTTCGCGCTCGGGCCCGCTCGGTGTCCTGGGCTTGCTGTTCACTCCCACCGCGATGGTGATCGCGCAGGTCATCATCGCGACGCCGCTCATCGCGGGCGTCTCGGCGGCGGCGATCGCAGCCGTCCCGGAGGAGCTGCGGCTGCAGGCGCGCTCGCTCGGCGCGTCGAGGCTGCAGGAAGGACTGCTGACCGTGAAGGAGGCCCACGCCGGCGTCCTCTCGGCGATCGTCGCGGGGTTCGGCGGCGTCATCTCCGAGATCGGCGCGGTGATGATGGTGGGCGGCAATATCGAGCACTACACGCGGGTCATGACCACCGCGATCGTGCTCCAGTCGCGCATGGGCAGGACGACCGACGCGCTGGCGCTCACGTTCATCCTGCTCATCATCGCGCTCCTCGTGAACGTGGTCCTCACGGTCCTGCAGAGGAGGGGCGTCGGGTATGAGAGATGAGGCGCCCTCTCTCAAGGCCGAGGGAATCCGCAAGAGCTACCGCGGCAAGGTCGTCGTCGACGTGCCCTCGCTGTCCGTCCCGGCAGACTCGACGTTCGCGCTGCTGGGCAGCTCGGGGGCGGGCAAGTCGACGCTGCTGCGCATCCTCGGCCTGCTCGAGGTCCCGGACGCCGGACGCGTGATGCTGGACGGCCAGGCGCTCTCGCACAGGGACCGCACCTCGCGGATGCGCATCGCGATGCTGTTCCAGAAGCCGTACCTGTTCCGCGGGACCGTCGCCGACAACATCGCGTACGGGCTGAGGGCGCGCAACGCGCCGCGGATCGACCGCGCCCGTCGTGTCTCCGAGGCGCTCGAGCTCGTCGGCCTCACGGGGTTCGAGAGCCGCGACTACCGGGCGCTGTCCGGGGGAGAGGCGCAGCGGGTCGCGCTTGCGCGGGCGCTCGTGGTGGAGCCGGAGATCCTGCTGCTCGACGAGCCGCTGTCGTTCATCGACCCGCTCGTCAAGGAGCGGCTTACGCGCGACTTCGCGGCGCTGCTGCGAGCCCAGCACGTCACCGTCGTGTGGGTGACGCACGACCAGGAGGAGGCCTTCGGCGTCGCGGACAACGTCGGGATACTGCGCGATGGCCGCTTCGCGGCGAACGGCGCGCTCGACGAGGTGATGGCGATG
>JAJZPX010000041.1 GCA_021811025.1 Actinomycetes bacterium | reverse complement strand
TCGGACGCGGCCGATATGCTCGTGCGGGCATCACTCCGCGTCCGCCGCTATTCCGGGCAGACCATCTCGCGGGTGACTGACGACCCAGCGAAGCTCGTCTACCCCTACATCCTCCCGCAGAGGCCCGTGGTGTCCATCGCCTCCGTGGTAGACCAAGACGGCAACGCGCTCGCGGAAGGCACGGACTATACCCGTCAGGGTGACGTCATCGACTGCGACCCCGCGCACGGCAAGCTGGCAGTCGTCTACACGCACGGGTTCGCTCCCATCCCGGAGGAGCTGCGCGAGGTCGTGTGCTCGATCGCCTCCCGCCTGCACTTCGCGCAAGCCGGTCTCGAGCGCGGCATCTCATCGGAGGGGGCGGACGGGGAGACCACCACCTACGGCTTCGACGCTTACCGCGGGGTAGCGGACCTGACGTCTGTCGAGATGGCTGTCATCGACCGCTACCTCCCCCATCTGCCGAGGACGGTGGACGTGCTGTGAAGATCGTGATGAACGACCGCGCGCTGAGGGGCATCCTGAACTCGGCACCCGTCATCGCGGAACTGGAGCGCCGAGCTCGTGCCATCTCGATAGCGACACCGGGGAGCGTCGTCATGCCCTCCGAGCGGGGCTCTCGCCGCGCTCGTGTCGCGGTAGTGGGGCGCGGTGCCGAGCTGGCGTCTGCTCTCGACTTCGGGAGGGGTTAGATGGCCGGCATCATCGCCCCGGGCGCCATCGAGGCGGCCGTGATGGCCTACCTCCGCGAGGAGTTCGGCGTCGCAGGCGAGACGGCCACCGTGGGAGCCGATGTGGCCGACAAGGGGACTCGCTTCGTCACCGTCAAGCGCGTCGGCGGCACCGCCACCACCACCCGCGACTCGGCACAGATCGAGTGCGGCTGCTTCGACGCCACCGAGGATGGGGCGCGAGCGCTCGCGGACCTCGTGAGAGAGCGCCTCTGGGCACTGAAGCCGCTGCGAGGCTCGTGGGCGGTCGGCAAGACCATCTCCGGCCTCACCATCTCGCGCATCACGGAGGTCGCTGGCCCCGCACACTCGCCGCACTCGACCTCGCACCCGTGCCGCTACCGGATGACGCAGCAGCTCGACTACCGCATGAGCTAGGCGGACCCGCTTCCCTCTTCTCTGACCCTCCGGGGTCTTCTCGTCACGCCCTCTGACCCAAGGAAGGAGTGCCCTCATGGCACGCACCGCGACAGAGCTTCGGGACTACTCTGAGGGGTACGTCTTCAGGGCTCCCCTCGGGACCGCCCTGCCCACCACCGCCGAGGGCGGCTTCGCTCTCATCGTCACGCCCGGACTCTGGACGGAGATCGGATATGTCTCACCCGTCAAGATGACGCCGAAGCGCGACAGCAACGAGATCAAGGGTTGGGCCGGGCGTGGAGCGCTGGGCGCCATCCAGACCGACGTCGGCGGAGAGATCAGTTTCGGTGCGCTCCAGTCCAACGCCACCTCGGCGGAATTGTGGCAGGGTTCGTCCGCGGGCCTGAGCGCCGACGTTCCGATGCATTACGCCTGGGTCGTCCTGGCGCTCGATGGCGACGACGCTTGCGTCTTCACGGTCACCGACGGGCAGGCCGGACAGCCGGCCGAGTTGGACTTCGGGAGCGAGGACGGACTGCAGTGGGGCGTCACCATCAGGTGCTTCGAGGACGCGAACGGGATGTTCTGGCGCGGCCCGTACTTCGACGCCGCAGTGTCCTAGCGTCGCCTAGCCACGAGAACGATCACCACGACCAAGAGAATGACGATGACCGATCCGCAACAGAGCGGCGACAGCAGCCCTGCAGCGATCGGCGCGTGCTGTGGCGAAAGCAATCCCATCGCATACCTCCTTGCTCGGCGCTGTTGCCCATCATAACCCCTCATCCCCGAAACGGGAGGCAGTCATGTCTGACCGCAAGACCTACGACCTCGCCGAAGTCATCAAGCGCGAACTCGATAAGAAAGGCGGAGTCTCGCTCTCCTTCTCCGTCGACGGCGGTGGCGTCTTCACCATCCCCTCACCGCTGTTCTGGAGCGACGAACAGCGCAAGTGTATGGGCACCGAGCGCACGGACGACGAAGCGCTCGTGAAGGCTCTCCTCGGCGCCAAGCGCTACAAGGAACTCTCGGCATCGACCGTCACCATCGACGGCGAGACCTACTCGGTGAATGCCACGATGCTGCTGAGGGCCCTGCAGTCGCAACTCGGCGCATCACTCCCGGAATCGGACGCCTCCACCGACTCCTAGAGGAGCACGGGGAGGCTGTCGAAGCATACCTCGCCACCGTAGGCGAGGACCTGCGCGAACTCGGCGGGGCGCTGTCGTATCGCCGCCTTTCTGTGCTCCTGCGGCACGCCCCGCCGGGGTCTGCGTTCGCCGCGTCGTACCACGGCGACGACTGGACGGTGACTGATCACCTCTTGGCTGAGGTCATCGACGTCCTCGGCATCGTCGCGTCCAGCAAGCGCTTGAGGGATGTGCCGAAGCGCCGCCCGCGTCCCGGCGCCAAGGCCAAGCCACGCCTGGGCGACGACGGGGTTCGCGCGCGGTTCCGCGCCATCATCGAGAGGGGGCACCGTGGGAGGCGTTGAGCTCGGTAGGGGCTACATCTCCATCTCCCCGTCTATGTCGGGCTTCCGCACGGCGCTCGCGAAGGAGGCTGGCGGCGCCGGCGCTTCCGCCGGCCGCTCCGCCGGATCCTCCTTCTCCTCGTCGTTCGGTTCCGCAGCACGCGGCGTCGGCAAACTCGCGTTCGCCGGCCTTGCTGCCGGGGTCGCTGCGACAGGCGGGGCGCTCGCCTACGCGGCGAAGCAGGGCGTGGACTTCAACTCCATGATGGAGCAGTCCCGCACGGCGTTCCGGGTGCTGCTGAAGGACACGAAGAAGGCCGACAAAGCCATCGCCGACCTCTACGCGTACTCCGCCAAGACCCCGTTCCAGTTCGAGGAGGTGGCCGCAGCGGGCCGCATGTTCGCCACCGTCGGGCTGGACATCAAGAAGACGGTGGGCTGGGTGGGCGACCTCGCGTCCGTGGCCCCTGCATCCGCTGGCGGCATCGAGGAGGTAGCGCGCGCTATCTCGCGCCTCGCGTCAGGCGACTTCGGGGAGAGCTTCGAGCGCCTGCGGGACTTCGGCATCTCGCGCAAGATGCTCGAGGGCGAGGGTCTGAAGTTCGACAAGGGAGGGCAGTACCAGGGCTCGGTCGATCAGGCTCTCGCGGCAGTGGAGCACATCGTCAAGACGCGTTTCGGCGGCATGGCCGACGAGCAGTCCAAGACGTTCGGCGGCATGCTCTCGACGCTGAAGGACAACATCGCGCAGATGTTCGGCGGCGCCTCCAAGCCGCTGTTCGACTGGCTGAAGGAGTCCATGCCGGGCCTCAGCGCTTGGGTCGAGAGTGATGCGGCTCCCGCGCTTAAGAGCCTGTTCGCAGCGGCCACCGGCGCCCTCAAAGACGTGGACTGGGCGGGCCTCGTGCAGAACATCCGCGACTTCGCCTCCGGGCTCGCCGGCAATCCGGGGGCCTACGAAGAGGCGGCGAAGGGCATCTCCGATATCGTCGGGTCCATCAACAGTCTCGGCCAAGAGATCGGCGGCGCACAGGGGCTCGGCTTCTGGATTCGCGAGACTTTCGCCACGATCGGCGAGTTCGGGACACTCATCTCCGGTATCGCCGACATGCTCCACGGCGCCTTCACCCTCGACTGGGGCCTCGTGACGCAGGGCGCCGGCAAGGTCAGCGACGCCCTCTGGGGGACCGCGCAGGCGGCATCCGGCACGGAGCAGGCGATCTATGACGTCACCGGAAAGCTCATCGGCTGGAACCTGACGCCGGCAGAGAGCAAGGAGCCGAACAGCACGTTCATCCCGGTCGGCCAGGGCATTCAAGATGCCACAGGCAAGCTCGTAGGCTGGAACGGCACACCCGCGTTCGAGAAGACACCACTCGTGTTCCCCAAAGCAGAGAGCACGATACTTGCGGCCTGCCACGCCCTCGATAGGTGGAACGACACGGATGTCTACAGCAAGTCCGCGGTCTTCACGTTCCGGTCTGTCGAGAGCGGCAGCAGCACGCCAATCCCCGGCTCAGCAGATGGGAACTATTTTCCGAGCCCGTCCCTCACCGCCATCGCTGAGGACGCGCCGGAGTACGCCATCCCGGCCAGGGCCACGCCGCGCAGCCTCGCTCTGTACGAATCGCTCGGACGAGACCTCGGCGTTGGTGGTAACACCTTCCACCTCTACTTCCCGGTCTCCGACTCAGACTCCATCCCGAGCGTGAGACAAATCGTGCGCATGGCCGTTCCTGCCATCTCCGCCGCTCTGGACGCACCCGTGATGACCCCTGGAGGTTAAGCATGTCGAAGCTCAGCCTGCTCGCCATCAATGGCGTCGACACCACGGACGACGTGCTCGGCCCCGGCGGCAGATATGCCTTCCCAAACGCGCTACCGTCGGCGACGGCGCTCGCAGATGAGTACGCTTTGGGACTGGAGGTGCCTGACTCGTACTCCGCCACGCCGTTCACGCTGACGATGAGGGTTACCGGTCCGACCGGGCGCGCCACCGCCGCGGAGCTGTCCGCGCTCCGGCGGGCGTTCGCACCAGGCGCGCGGATCGCGCTGTCGGAAGAAGACGCCCCGGCCCTAGCCGGGACGATCCGCACGGCACACCCCGAGTCCTGCGAGACTGATGGGACTGGGCAGTGGAGCATGCTCACCATCTCGGGCACCCGCTACCCCTCGTGGGACCTCCCCCAGCGCTTCGCCACGGACGAGAATGGCGACGCGATCGACGGCACCGACCACTCCGCCAGCGGCGGGCACAACTACGCGGCCTGGGCGTACGGCACGCCTGCCCACGTCGTGGGCGCTGCCGGCGAGACGTACGGCAGGGTGCAGGCGCGCGTGGTGCCCGCGCAGGCGTCGGAGTCCGTCCTGCTGTCGTGCCACCCGCTGGCCCCGCCCACGCACTGGGCGGACGAGTTCTCCGGCACCGGGATAGACGCGGACGTCTGGAGGGTCGAGACGATCTTCAACGCGCATCACGTCGCGGGCGAGCTGCAGTACTACAACTGGGAGGACGTCAACGTCGCCGGTGGCCAGTGCGTGCTCTCGACGCGCCAGGTCACGGCCAACGGCTACGACTACCAGTCCGGCATCATCAGCTCCGGCTCCACGTCGGGCTCTACCGCCGCCTCGCGCAAAGCCTTCGGCTACGGCTACTACGAGATGCGCGCGCAGGTGCCTGCGACGAAGGGCATCCTGCCCGCATTCTGGCTTAGCAACGGCGTGGACCTGGAGATCGACGTGGCCGAGATACTCGGCTCGTCGGCCGGCACGTGCCACCATACGATCCACGTCGGCGGCGTGGAGGTCTACACGACCTCCGTCACGCTGCCGTCCGGTCTGTACTCGGACGCCTATCACATCTTCGCGGTGGACTGGCAGCCCGGCTACGTCCGGTTCTTCGTCGACGGAGTCAAGACCGGCGAGTACCGCGCCTCCATCTCCGCGGGACCCTGCTGGATCGTCGCTAACACGGCGGTCGGCCATCCGTGGGAGGGCCTGCCGGACGCGACGTCCGTCTTCCCGCAGTACTACCGCATCGACTGGATACGCGCGCGCGAGGGCGCCGCCGCCGGCTTCGCGCCCACCCAGGACTACCAGGGGACGGCGGATACCGCGGCGCTGTCCGGCCAGGCGGCCGCCGTCGCGCTCGGCTCGGCGTGGACGGCGCCTTCGGGCGCCGCCGTCTACGAGACGAACGCGCATCGCGGAGAGTGGACGGTGTTCGCGCGAACCCGGAACGACGACGCGACGGGGCCGACCTCGCTGCGCGCGGTGGCGAAGACGTCCGGCTCGGGCACGCTGTCCACCTCGACCTCGGCATGGGAGGGCCAGGAGGTTCGCGCGACGCAGAACGGGGACGGCTACGAGCTCGCGAACCTCGGCGTCGTCACCATCCCGGCTACCGAGGTGCCCGCCGTCCTCTACGGGTCCGGCGGCGACTTCATCTCGCAGAGAACGGGCACGAGCGCGGTCGCCATCGGTCCGTTGGTCACTCCGCGCCCCCAGCAGACGATCACACTGGCGTGTGGGTGGCGCGTCACGGGCGTCCTCCTGAAGGGGAGCAGCGCACTAGGGGCGGAAGTCTACGTCAATCTCCTGCGTGGGACCGCGCTGGTGGCGGGGCAGACGCTCTCCGTCGCCCTCCCCGCGACTGCCGGGGAGTTCGCGGTGGCCTTCGACGAGCCCTACGTAGTCCCGGAAACGGGCGTGTACACTCTGATGGTTGACACCGTCGGTGCCAGCGGCACGCTGTACAAGTCCGTCGCCAACCCCTATTCGGGCGGCGCGCTCAACGGCTCGGCGACAGACGACCTCTACTTCGCCGTGCTGGGCCAGGTGCCCGCAACGTTCGACAGCTCCGTCGAGGTGCAGGCGAAGGGCACGGCGGGCAAGACGGCGTCCGTGGACACCGTGACGATAGCCGACGCGCGCTTCATTGAGCACGCGTTCGGGGCCTTCGGCGCGGGCACCGGCGCGCTGTTCGACGGCACCGGGCTTACGGCCGACGGCCGACAGGCGTACCTGACGACCGCTTACGCCAACGACGCCGGTCCCGCCCTCACGCGCATCCCCTACGGGTTCGGCCTGTGGATGCCTCCCGGCGACAGCGACTGGACGCCGCTGTGGGATGCGCCGAAGACGGCAGCGCCGACGACGTGCGCGCTCTCCATCGCGTACGTCCCGTGCATGATCAACCGCGTCGGCGGCGAGTAGGATGCTCGCCGCGCTCTACCGGCAGCACGGCACGCTGACGTGGCGCGGGCTTGACGTGCTCGAAGAGCCCGCCTACTCCGAGGCGGACCCCGGCGGCTATTACGACGCGACGATCAAGGCGCGTCTCTCGCGCCTGGTCCGCTCGCGTCTGGAGCGCGCCGAGGTCATGCTCGTCGCGAGTCGGCCGGTGTGGGCGGGCGTGGTGGACTCGGCGGGCGACGACATTCACGCGTGGGGCTGGCAGCACCTCCTCGACGATCCCATGCGAGAGGCGCTCATCTGCGAGACCGACACCTCCCAGTTCCAGGCACGGACCCGCACGACGGTGGACCGCAACCTGTCCGTCAGCGTGGACGCCGACGGGATCACGTGGGCGTGGCAGGACGGCACCGCCTACGCCGCGGGCGCTTTCAACGGCGCGTGCATCACGTTCCCGCCGACGAATCGCTTGCGGATAAACTTCCAGCTCTCGCGCGACGTGGCGGCCATGACGCCGCAAGCGCAGGCGGGCGTGCCGATCTCCCCGGCAGTGAGGGGGGAGCCGTACTCGTGGACTACCATCGCCATCGCCAACCCCGGAGACGGCACCGGGTGGGCCGGCGAGATCACGGGATCGGGCATCACCGCGCTCCAGCTGTCGCTCTCCATCCCGACCGCCTACACCCCGATCGGCGACAAGTCGGCGACGGCCTACGCGCTCAAGCTCTACGCCTGCGACAATGCCGCCGGCACGGGCGTGGTGCTGCCGCAAGCCTCGGCCGTGCTGACCGACTCGCTCGATCGTCTGCCCGCCTCGACGCTGCCCGCGTCCGCCGCCTACCGCGCGTTCGTCGCGCCTGACGCGACGGACCTCGGCCGCGTCTACTTCGAGCCGACCTCCAAGGCAACCGACAAGGCGGCCGAGGTGGTGGACAAGACGGGCTGGCGCTACGGCTGGTGGTATCGCCTCGTCGGGGGCGGATGGACGTGCGTGCCGGTCTATGAGCCGCGCGAGAGCGCACCGCCGGCGTATGAGGCCATCGTCGACGGACAGGGGGTTGTCGCGACGCTGCTCCCGACGCCGTTTGCCGGCAAGGCGCGCATCACCCGCGCGACGTACCGGGACGCGATGACCGGCCGGACGGCCTACGCAGATGTGACCGACACGGACATCACTCACTCGCCGGTGCGGCTCGGGATCGATCGCTACGACACGATCGGCGTCAACACAACGTCGGCGGCCGCCGCGACGGCGGCTGCGCAGGCGCACCAGGCGCTCGTCAATCGCGACTCGGCGCCGGGGTCCGTGCAGATCACGGTGCCGCTGCGCTATCGCGGCCGGCGCATCCTGCCCTGCGAGGTCGAGGCGGGCCGCTTCATCGCCCTGCACCTGTCGGACTACGGCTCAATCGCGAGCCGGATCACTAGGGTGGACAAGCTCGGCCGGTCGTCCGCCACGCTGACGCTGGAGGGCGGGCCGCCCACCGCCGCGGCGGCCGTCGCCAAGGCCGTGCGCCGCGAGCGCCGCAGGGGCCGCGTCTACCCGCTATAGAGGAGACCGACGTGACGCAATCTGAGGAGGCGCGACTGGCTGTGCTCGAAAGCCGGATGGACGACGTGTGCAGCGCGGTATCCCGCGTCGAGACCAAGCTCGACGCGGCGCTCGAGCGAAAGGCGGACGCGGCTTACGTCGCCGCTGTGGACGGGCGCGTGACGGAGGTGCGCGGCTGGCTGTGGGGACTCGCCGGCGCCGTGCTCGTCTCGCTGCTCGGCGCCGTGGTCTCGATCGGACTCGCACTCGTGAGGTAAGGGGGCTCGCCATGAAGCTCTGCATCGACCCCGGGCACGGGGGCCAGGACTCGGGCGCCGTCGGGTTCGGGACGGAGGAAGACGACGTAGCCCTCGCGGTAGCGCTGATGCTCAAGTCCGCCGCCGAGCGTCAGGGCTGGGCAGTGAAGATGACGCGCGTCGGCGAGATGTACCCGACGCTCCAGACGCGCTGCGCGATCGCCAACGAGTGGGGCGCGGACCTGTTCGTGTCCGTGCACTTCGATCAGCTCGACAACCCGGCCGCGCACGGCTGCTCGGTGCTGTACGTGAGCGATAAGGGTAGGGCTCTTGCGGGGCACATCTACGACCGCATGCAGCCGCTGACCCCGCTCCCGGACCGCGGCTTGAGCCGCCGGCCCGGGCTTGCGGTCCTCAACGGGACGAGGATGCCTGCCGTCATCGTCGAGGGCGGGTTCATCAGCAACTCCCAGGAGCACGCGCTGATGGTCAACCCGTCGTGGCAGGCGCTGGAGGCCGAGGCCATCTGCCGCGGAATCTGCGACCACCTCGGCGTGGCGTACAGGGCTGCCGGCCCGACGCCGACACCGGTGCCCGCTCCGTCGAGGTCGCACGCCGTCATCGTCGTCCACGCCGATGCCGCCACCGCAGACCGCCTGCTCGCCTGGGCGAACGGCGGCGCATCGCTCGGCCCGGCGCTGTGGCCGCTCGCCAGCGCGAGCGCCTCGGTCGAGTGCCGGGACGCGAAGGCGCGCATAGCCGACGCCGCGAAGGCCGCGGCAGGCGCGCTCGGTCGCCACTAGGTTCCACCGCCCGGCCTACGCGAGCCAACCAAGCAGCGGGCATGCTTTGCCATGCCTTCACGCCGCCCGGCGCGGTCCCCGCTGTCTGACCTCCACTCGCTTACGGCCTCGCCTGCGTCCCGGGACGTTTCAAGGACGGCCGGCCGGGCGTCATCTCGTTCGCCAACTTCGAAGGAGGCAGTCATGTCCACGCTCGCAGCTCTGCTCGTCCCGCTCCTGCCCCTGGTGGGGCTCGTCATCGCGCTCACGACGCGGATCCTGGCGGTGATGCCGAACGGGCCCTCGGCGCTCAAGATCGCGACGCCGATCGTGCTCGGCGCGGTGCTCGCGCTTGGTTACACATACTTCGACCGGATGCCGCAGGTGCTGCAGGTGATGTGCGCGGGAGCCGTCGTCGGCGGCAACGCAGCCGGACTCTACGACTTGTCGCAGGTGGTCGGTACGAAGACTGCGCCATTGACGGCGGGCATGACGCTCGTCACGCCGCGGGACTGACCCGCTCCTCGCTCCGCCTCGTCGCCCCGCCGCCTGCTTCGTGCAGGCGGCGGGGCTTCGGCGTGTCGAGTTGGCCACTAGTTGGCCACTAGATGCAACGCGGACCCTCCAGGCGAGGGCGAGGGTCCGCAGGTAGCGGCTGGTGCGCCGTGAGGGATTCGAACCCCCGACGTCCTGATTCGTAGTCAGGTGGCAGGGCTCTGTGACCTGCGACGCTAGACCCCTGACCAGCGGCGGAATCCCTACGACCCCCCGGCGGTCCCGGCAGAATCCTGTGGAGATGGCCACTTCTGGCCACCGAACAGAGCCTGCATCTGCCCCGCAGCCTTAGGGTTATCCGAGCGGTTGGACTTGTCGTAGAAGGTCTGGGTGGTGCGGAGGTCCTCATGTCCGAGGATGTCCCGGACCTCCTCCATACTCGTCCCCATCGAGAGCAGCAGCGTGGCCGCTGAGTGGCGCAAGTCCCGCAACGGGACGTAGCGGACGCGCTCGATCTTCTTGCCGCCCACGGTCGGCCGGATGTGCCGCTCGTACGCTCGCTGGATGGAGCACGGATTCGTGTAGCCGCCGGACGCGTCGGGGAACAGCGGCCCGAACCCCTTAGGCCACCTCTCGGCGACGAAGTCCGGCGGCCTGACCTCCCGCCTCGAGCGCTTCGACTTCGGCGGCTCGAAGTGCGTTCCGCCGCCCTTGGACCGGTGCAGCCCGCGGCGGATCGGGATGATCCCGCCCCGGAGCGACTGCCGGTCCAGCGCGGCGATCTCGCTCCGTCTTAGGCCGCACGTGAGCGCGAGCGTGACGGCGATCTCGTAGCGGTGCCCGGCAAACAGCGCGAGGTACGCCATCGCCTCGTCGGGAGTCAGCGCGTCCATCTCTCTCGCCGGTACCTTCGGCGGCGCAACGGGTTCGGTGGGGGAGCGCTCGACAAGTCCGTAGGGCTTCACTGCATCGTTCAGCGACGCGCGGAAGATGCGGAACGCTTTGGCGGCTACATGAGGGGATCGCCCCTCGCGCTTGAGCCACCCCAGCCACTGCTTCACCGCCAGCGGCGCGATGTCTGCCACCTTCATCCCGCCGAAGTACGGCAAGATGTGATTCCGCAGCGTGGCGTCGTAGTCCTCGCGAGTCTTCGCGCGGATATCCGCGTCCGCAAGCCACAGCTCCGAGTACATGAGGTACGTCAGGCTCTCGCCGCCGAGCGGTTTGCCAGCCCTGGCGGCGAGTACATGCGCGCGCATCCGCGCTTCTCGGCCGCTCTTCGCGGGCACCGTCCTGGACATGCGCCGCCGATTGCCGGTTAGGGGATCGCGGCCGAGG
>JAJZPX010000040.1 GCA_021811025.1 Actinomycetes bacterium | reverse complement strand
AGTTCGCGACGCGTCCGAGCAGACGCCAGTCGACTACCTCGGACAGCGCGCCCACGAACCCAACGACGGGGCCTTCCTGCCGAAGCGCCGCGAGCCGCTCGCGATGCCGCGACGGCCGCGCGTCGCCGACGAACCGGCGACCGTACCCTTGCGGCATGCGGAACGCATCTATCCCCTCGGCGAGGCGGTCGGCGCGGATCGTGACGGAATCGCACGTCGCGAGATCGGCCATCGCCGCCAACTCCCGATCGATGATGTCCGCCCGTGCTCCGTAGATCTCCGGAGACTCCCCGTAGCGTTGGGCCGAATCGTGAACGTGGGTCTCGAACGGGACCCTCTTCAGCGTTTGCCGGACGTAGGGACTCGGATACGTCGTCAACGCCGTGCATCGCTCCAGAGCTACCGGGACCACACGACGCAGACGGCGCTCGAGAACCCACGCGTTGAACGCGTCGACCAGGCGCAAGCCGTGCAAAGGGACGAGCGGCGCGCGCACGAACGTCACTCCCTCGGGCCGGCGACGCATCCCGGCCCCCGGGCGAGCGGGGGCGAACCGCTTCAGCACCGCGCGGACGATCCTGAGTGGCGGGAGAGGCGTCGCGCCGTGCCGCTCCACGTAGTAGACCTCCGCCAGCCGGCCTAGCCGTTCCACGAGCTCCTGCTGGCGTTGCCGCAACTGATCCCAGTCGTAGCTGCAGAAGGAACCGAAGACGACAACCGTGCGCCCGGCGAGCCGCCACTCGTCCGCCCGGGTGTCCGCTGCGATCACAGCCGGCGCCCCCTTCGTTCGACGCACCATTCACAGCGGGAAGGCGGCCGAAGCCCCGCGTCCCCCCGCTGCTCCGCGCGGGACCGGACGAAGTAGTGCGAGTTCCACGCCCCGGGCACGCGCCAGTCGCCATTCGCCCGTGAGGGCGCCTCGACGCGGAAGCACGCGCTGACGCCGCCGGCCGCATCCACGTAGATCACTCGCCAAGGCGACTGGCAGGCACTTCCGAGAGCGCGAGAGTCGATGAGGGCAGGCGCACGAACGACGAGGCCGCGGGATCGTCCTTCGTCCACGAGCCCCGACACCCAGCGCGCATCCTCCGGACCGAGCACTCGCTCCGTCCCGAACCCCTCCCGTGACGACGGGAGGAGGTTGTGAAACGCAAGATCGTCGAAGCCCAGCTCCTTCGCGAACGCGATGATCTCCTTCGCCTCGGCCTCGCGGCCCTTCCACAACACGGCGCTCGCGGAGATCGCGGGTGCCCCGCCCTTTCGCCTTCTCGCGGCCACCGCGCGAACGCCCCTGACCACGGCATCGAGCGTGCGCGCGCCGCGCCCACACCTCCGCCGCATGGAGGTCTCGTCGTATGCGTTGAGGCTCACGTCGAGCGTGTCCAACACGCCGCTCGCGACCCACTCCGCGTGCGCGGCCAGGTCGGTTCCGTTGGTGATGAGCGCCGTTCGCAGGCCGCGCGCGTGTGCCTCGGCGACCATGGGCCGGATGTCGCGGGCGAGCAGCGGCTCGCCGACGCCCGCGAAGCAGATGGACGACGCGCCGGAGAACCTCGTGAGGAGGAGTCTCACGTCATCGAGCGTCATGTCGCGAGCCGGCTCGTGGCGTCCCTCCGCGGGCCAGTCAGCCCCGGCTCCCGCATTCATGCACATCGCGCACGCCAGCGTGCACCGGTCCGTCACGTGAGCGACGATCTCGGACGGGTCGCCGAGGACACGCCCTCGACTACCCCGTTGGAGGCGGTTGACGACGCGATTCGCGACGCCCCTCATCGCACCCCCACCACCCTCGCATGGGGAGCACGGTTTCGGCTCCAGCCCTCCATCAACTCGAGGTAGCGATCAGCCATCACATCGAGATTCCGCTCCTCGCGCACGAAGCGGGCCGCGGCGGCACCGAGCCGCGACGCGAGGGCGTCGTCGGTGAGCAGGCTCACGATGCCCGCGGCGCACTCCTGGGGCCTGCGAGCGTCGACGTGAAGACCGGTGACCCCGTCGACCACCGAGTCGACGAGCCCGCCGACGGCGGCTACGACGGCAGGCCTCCCCGCACACGCGGCCTCCAGCACGCCGAGCGCGGGGCCTTCCCACTCCGAGAACAGCGCGCACACGCGGCAATCGCGGAACAGCGCGGCCATGTCCCGGACGTGTCCTCGCACCTCGACCGTCCCGTCCAAGCCGAGATCGGTCACGCGCCGGCGGATCGTCGCCTCCATCGGCCCGTCGCCGGCGAGCACCAGACGCGCGTCGGGCACCGCCGACAGGACGAGCGCGAAAGCCGCTAGAAGGTCCTCGTGGTTCTTCTCGGGGCGCAGCCGAGCGGGACAGACCACCGTCCGAGTCGCGGGGAGAGGAGTGGCTGGGAATCCGCCGACGTCTATCCCGTTCGGCACGAAGGCGAGCCTGTCACGATCGAAACCCCAAGCGACAAGCGGCTCGTCCTCGCTCCTCGTCGCGTGCACGACGACGTCCGCGGACAGCAGCCACCGCCTGCTGGCGGAGGCCAGGCCGGGCATGCGGGTCTCACCCAGGCGCTTCGCGCACATGCCGAGCTGCTGCTCGTCTCTCAAGACCCTGACGGTGCCGCTTCCCAGAGTCGCCGCGAGCCCCACGGCGCTGACGTGGTTGACGTCGAAGAACTGGATGACTTCGTACTCCCGTGCGTGCCGCCCAAGCCACGAGCGCACCGACGCGAGGTACCCGAAGTACTCGTGGGCGATCGGGCGAAGGCGGATCGCGCCGCCGCCGGCGGGAGCGTCGTGCTCCCGTACGGCCCTGCCCACCACGTCCACTTGCGCGCCACGCGCGCGCAGAGCTTCCGCCAACCGCAGCGCATACCGTTCCGCGCCGCCGAGGGGTTCGGGGGGAAGCGCCGTCGTCACGAACGCGGCCTTCACGATGCCGTCCCCTCCTCCAGCTGCCGGAGGCGCGGCTCCTCCCGATGGCCGCCTTCGACGACGAACGCGGCAAGGCAGATCGCCGCGATGGTGGCGTACATGACGCTGTAGCCGACGGGGACGGCCGCCGAGCCGAGCAGGCCCCGTGCGCCGAAGAAGACGCTGACGCCGGCGAGAGCGCCGGCCGATGTTGCGGACAGAACGAGCCCGCCCCTGCCGCGCCCGGCGAAGTAGGTGGTCACCGCCGACAGGCCCACGAAGAGGATGACGCCACCCCCGAGACGCGCGGCCCGCGCGATGTCGAGAACGTCCGCATGCCTCACCCGGCCCCACTCGAGAAGGACCCCGGCGATCGGCTCGGCCGCGACGAGAACGAGCAGCGCCACGGGCGTGAGGAACAACGTGCCGATGCGTGTCGCCCGCGCGGCGTGCTCCCATCTGCCTCCACCGGACGACTTCGCGAACCTCCTCGCGAGCGGCGCGCCCAGACCGCTCGACATCACCGTTCCCGCGCTCGTGAGAAGCATCATCGCGTACGCCGTGTGCGACACCGTGCCGGCGTCGAACGGAGCCAGGGCTACTTTGTCCGCGACGGACACCGCGGCGACCACCGCGCTCGACGCCATCAGACCGGCGGAGCCGATCCAGAAGCCGGCGGAGTCGAGCAGCGTCGACACACGGGGGAGCCGCACGGGCATGGCAAGCAGCAGCACCACGAGGCGCAGCGCCGATCCGGCCATCGTCCCCGCGGCGAGCGCCGCTACCCCCGCCCGCTCGCCGAAGACCAGCGCGCCCATCACGCCGCCGACGCTCACTATCATCGGGCTCGCCACGCCCAGCACGGTCTTTCCGCGCCCGACCACGATCGCCGCGGCTGCCGTGGCCGCTACGTTCGGGACCATCCCCGCTAGATTCAGCCACAACACGAGCCGCACCAGCCCAGGATCCGAGCGGAACGCCTGCGGCACCAAGACGCGGCCCGCCGGCCCGGCCAGGGCTGCCAGCGCGACGCCGAGCGCTCCGAACGCCAGCAGCGGGACGGCAACGTCGGCCACGTGACGGTCGCGGTGGTCCTCTCCCTCGGCGGCTCTCGTAGCCAGAGCCGCTCCGCACACGCCTCCCACCGCGGCGATCGCGACGTTCGTGATGGCGTTCGTCGCCACGTACACATCGAGACCCGCACCCATGCCGAACACGGCCGACGCCACCAACTGATTGACGAAGCCGCCCGCCAACGCCGCGAGCGTTGCGGCGGCGGCGACGCCGAACTGCCCGCCGAGGCCCCTCGCGCGACGCCAAGCCCGCCTCACGCCGCCCCCGCCTTTCGCCTCAGTAGCACGCAGTACATGTAGGCGGCCCTCGGAACCAGTCTCCTTAGAACCGGCTCGGACGCGGCCACCGCCCGGATCACGGGCTCGGCCGCGGCCGGGAGCTTCGCGAACAGCGTGAAGCCGGGGAGATAGCAGGCGCCCCGCTCCAGCACGGGCTCGAATCCCACCTCTCGCGCCACCCCGAGGACTTCGCGCGGACGCTTCCACGCGTCGTAGGGGTGTGGCCACGGACGGAGCCCGCGCCGCGCGTTCCGTCGTTCGATCAGCCACCGGTTCGCGCCGTACAAGCTGGCCCGGTTCGGCAGCGTCACGACGGCGTGGCCACCCGGCGCGAGCGCCCTCCTGAGGTTCTCCATCATCGCGGGCCATTCGGGCACGTGTTCGAGCACCTCGCTGCAAACGACGAGGTCGAACGTCCCGTCCTCGACCGCGCCGGGAAGCGAGAGATCGGCCACGTCGAACCGGACGCGGCGCCTCACGCCTTCTTCATGGCCGACCAGGCAGCTCCGTGCCTCGGCGATCATCCCGGGCGAGATGTCGACTCCCAGCACTGCCGTTTCGGGACGCATGCTCGCGATCGGGATCGCGTCCCTGCCGTTTCCGCATCCCACGTCGAGAACCCGCGTCGGGCGCGCCAGCTCGACGCACTCGCGCACGAACCGGTGCCGCATGCGCTGCTCGTAGCCCACGGTGGGAGACGCGGCGATATGCCTGTCTCGTCCCACCGACAGCTCGTCGAAGTGCGCGACGATCGACCCGAGATCGGCCAGCCCCTTGCCTAGCATCGCTTCCGCCTCCGCACGCTAGCCGTCCGTGTCGCCGACAGGCCGGTTGAGGAGGGATGCCGTGGAGACGGCGACTTCGTCCTGAGGAGTGCGGTCCGTTCGGGTGTAGCCGTAGTACGCGAACCCGTACCTGCCTTGGTAGCGGCCCAGCAGGGCCGCATCCTCGGAGGCGTCGGCGCACACGACCGTTCCTACCAGCCTCGCACCCGCCTTCTCGAGAACGTCGGCCGCCTTTCTCACCGCCGGCATCTTCGAGACGCCCCCGCGAACGACCATTAGGACACCGTCCGCCCACCGTGCCACGGCCGCCGCATCGGATACCGCAAGGAGCGGAGGCGTGTCGAGCACGACCCAGTCCACCGACCGCTCGAGCCCATCCAGCATCTCGCGCATCCTGTCGGAACACAGCAGTTCGCACGGGTTGGGAGGCATCCTGCCGGCCGTCATCACGAGCAGCGGCTCCACGCACGTGCGCTGAAGCGCCTGGTTCACCGAATGCGCGCCCATCAGCACCTGCGACAGTCCGATTCCGGTGGGAACGCCGAACAGCGTCTCAAGCATCGGCCGCCGGAAGTCGCACGACACGAGCACGACCCGCCTCCCGGCCTGGGCCAGACTCGCCGCCAGGTTCGCCGCCACCGTCGACTTGCCCTCCATGGGAGCCGCGGAGGTGATCATGAGGGTCTTGATGTCCTTGTTGAAGTTGATGAAATCGAGCGAGGTTCTGAATGCACGATAGGATTCGGCGATACGCGAGCCGGGCGACCGAATGATCGATGGCGTCGTCGCGCCCTCGTCGATCGACTCCACGGGGATCTCGCCGAGCACGGGAACCGGAAGCAGGCGCTCGGCCTGCTCGGACGACCTGAGCGTGGTGTCGAGACGGTCGAACACGAACGCCGCGCCGATTCCTCCGAGGATTCCGAGGCCTAGGCCGATGAGGCCGCTCAACACAGGTTCCGGGGAGATCCGGTCCGACCTGACGGCGGGACTGACGACGCGGCCGGCGCCTTCCTCCAACTGCTGGTTCACAACGAGCTGCTCCAGCCGCTCGGCCAACGTCGTGTACGATCCCGTGGCTATCTGCAGTTCCGCGCCAAGCTCGCTCTGCTTGCCGCTCTGGCCGACCTTCCGGCCCAGCTCGACGACTCTCTGCTCCGCTTCAGCCAGCCTCGACTGCAACTCCTGGGCAGCGGCCTGCATACTCTCGCGCTGCGTCGCTCGTGACCACTCCACGAACTCCTTCGCCAGGCCGTTCGCGATCGCGGCGGCCCTGTCCGGATCGGAATCCTTCACTTTGATCGACACGATGTTGGTCTTGCCTCTCGCTTCGACGGTCGTTCGCTTCAGCAGCTGATCCGGCCTTGCCTTGAGGTTCAGCGATCGGATCGTCCGCTCAACAAGCGGGCGCACCTGCATGAGCTCGATCTGAGTCTCCAGCCCACGCTCGGGCTGGCTCGAGAGCTCCGGGAGGACGTTGCCGAGCAACGCGGCGCCGGCATCCTGCTCGCGCACGAGTACCCTGGCCTCGCCTTCGTACACGCTCGGTTGCAGCATGCTGGCGACGACGGCGACCACCGTCGTCATCACGATCGTCCCGATGACCATCCACCTGTGCGCCCCGACGACGTCCAAGTAGTCGCGAAGCTCCACCCCGCGCCCCCTCTCGCTGGAACACCGCTCCGCACCGGGAGCTTCGCCCTACCGCTTCTCCTGGAATGACGTGACGAACCAAAGATCCTGGCCCTCACGCTGCACGCGCGTCATCAGGACTCGCCCTGCCACCGGCGTCTGCCCGTCCGTCAGCCGTATGTCGACGGCGGCTCCGTCATTGGTGGAAGAGGTGTCGACGACTTCGATGCTCTTGAACGTGCCGTCGATGATCCCCGAGAGGATCTTCTGGTTGTCGGCCATCTCGTTGAGCATGGCCTTCAGCAGTCCCATGTCGACCTGATCGGGCGACGCAAGCTGAGGCGTCGTGTTCCCCCTCGTTCCGAGAACGCTTGCGTCCCCGCCTGAGGAATCCGACCCTTTGCCTACCAACTGCTGGAAATACCACTTGCCTCCGCGCTGTCCGAAGACCACGACGCCCTGTCCGGACGAACCGTCCTTGAAGCGCACGGTCAGGTTTGCCGACGCCCGGCCCGACCCCTGCTCGACCGAGTCGATCGAGGCAGACACGACTCGCCCGTCGGCCAGGCTCCCCAGACTCCGGTACGACGCAGCCTGTTCCCCCCACACCTGCAGCGCGAAGTCCTCGGTTACCCCTTCAGGGAAGCCACCGGCAGGATTCGCCTGAACCGGAACGACTCCAGCCCGAAAGCTTCCCCTCGCCGCTGTCCACAGCTTCGGAGCCATCACGCCCGCCAGCGTGAGCACCGCAGCGAGACCCACTGCCAGAGCCAGTGCTTTCCGACCCTTCCGATCACCGGACATCTTGTCCCCCCCCTCTCGACATCGCCTCCCCGGCGACGTCAAGACCCCCAGACCGTTCTCCTTCACCACTCATCCGCGCGCCTACTCCCGCGCCACGGGACTCCGCTTCATCCGAACCGTCCTCGCCGTGGAAAGCCGCCCGACGAACTCCTTGAGTTCCCCCTCGGACAGCGATGTCTCTACCTTGCCGAACGCAAGCAGGCCGCCCGCAGGGCCCTTCACGAGGAGCGCGTCGGCGATGGCCTCGGCGACCTCGGCACGCGTCCCCGCCCGGCTGCCGTTCGTGTCCGCCTCCATCCCGATGAGAAAGGCGGAGGTCGCCCCGCCTGAGAGTACTTGCGGCCCTGCAGCGAGCGAGTAGAACCGAGGCCGCACGAGAACGTGCATCTCTCGTGGCACGGTAAGACGCACGCCGCCAACCTTGTCGAGCGACCGCGTCCAGCGTTCGGACGGAACCACGACGAAGGGCGCACCTCCTCGGCCGGACGGCTTCGCGAGGGCCGCAGCGATTGCCGAGCCGCCGCCGAAGGCATATGCGTCCCGCACCGTCTCGGCCGACGTCCCCGACACGTGCGCTTCGGCGTCCGGATCTACCGCCTCCACTCGAACGATGCCGTTGTCGCACTCCACCACATAGACGCACTGGGCGAACGTGAAATCATCGTCGCCCGTGCCTTCGAGTATCACGACGACCCGCTGGACGGAACTCGATGAGCGGGACGCCAGGACGAGCCCCACGGTCACCGCAAGGAACGCCACGACTGTCAGCAGCACGCCTGCGCCGCGCCTTCGGCTCCTGCTGCTCCCTGGGTCCCCCACATCCTGCTCTCGGTCAGACACCGACGCCCCCCCACGCCGACCGTTAGGCTCTCGTCTATACCCCTTTACGCCGAACCTCTCGGTCCAGACGTCGTTCGGCTGTCCCTGCTTCCCGGCGGGCGGAGGGACGCGGCCGCCCCTTCCGCGTTCAGTGCCCGTCGCGCACCGTCGCGCTCGGGCGCCAGCCGCCCGGAGACGGCCGAAGCGGAGGCAGGTCCTCGGCGTGCACGTGACGCCGCCGCTCGACGAAGAGGCCGGGCTTTCCGCGCGAGGACCTCCTACGGTCGACGCGGATCGTCTCCGACACGTCGCCTCTCAGCACGGGGATGTGGGACAGGTTGTTGATCAGCTCGCCCACTAGCCCGATCACCAGCAGCAGCATCGCCGTCATCAGCAACAGCCCGGCGAACTGCAGCAGCAAGCCGGCGTTCACGCTGACGAACAGCAGCGACGCCAGCGCGAGGGCGGCGGCTATGACGGCGGCGAGCACCGCGATCCCGCCGAAAAGGTTGAGCGGGCGGTCGATGTAGCCCGTGAGGAAGGCCACGGTCAGGAAGTCCGTCCCTCCACGCACGTACCGCTCGAACCCGTACTTGGACTTACCGGACGGCCTCGGCCGGCTCTCGACGGGAAGCTCGCCGACGCGGTACCCCTTCTTCGCGAGTATGAGCATGAAGTACCGGTGCATGCCGCCGTATCCGTACCGCACCAGCTCGTTCGCCGCGTCGCGGCGCATGGCCTTCAGCCCCGCGTTCACGTCGTGCAGCTGCATGTGCATGCTCCTCCGCACGACGAAGTTGAAGATCTTCGACGGCAGCCGCTTCGAGAGAGGGTCGCGGCGCACGACCTTCTCCGCCGAGACGGCGTCGAACTCGGAGCCGAGCTTCTCGACGACGCGAACGACGTCGCGCGGGTCGTACTGCAGGTCCGTGTCGCAGAACGCGATCGTGAGGCCGCGGGCGTAGACGAAGCCGGTCACGAGCGCGGCCGCCTTCCCGCAGTTCGCGCGGTGGCGCAGCGCGCGGATCCTGTCGTCGCGCGGAGCGAGGTCGCGGAGCGCCTTCCACGTCCCGTCCGTCGAGCCGTCGTCGACGAAGAGGAGCTCGTAGGACCAGCGCGCGGTGTCGAGGGCGGACGAGATCTCCTCGTACGCCCGCGCGACCGTGTCCTGCTCGTTGTACGCAGGAAGGACGACCGTGAGGTCGACCGGCTCCTCGTGCTTCGCCTCTGCGATGAGGGAGACCGCCTGCGGCTCTCGCTCGCCCAACCGCGTCACCTCCGGAAGCGGCACCGGCCGAGGCGAGCTTACCCGGGAGCGCGCGGGACGAGCGGTTCGATCGGCCGACGGGCGGACCCCTCCTGCGGCGCCCGCCGCCTCAACGCGAACCGCAGCAGCCGCGCGTTCAGCGCCACCACCACCGTCGACGCGGCCATGAGCGCCGCCCCGACGGCCGGCGCGAGCAGGATACCGAAGCGCGCGAGGACGCCGGCGGCGAGCGGGATCGCCACGACGTTGTACCCGGTCGCCCACGCGAGGTTCTGCAGCATCTTGCCGTACGTGCGGCGGGCGAGCCGGATCGCCGCGGGGACGTCGCGCGGGTCGCTTCGCACGAGCACGACGTCCGCGCTCTCGATCGCGACGTCGGTGCCCGCCCCGATCGCGATCCCGACGTCCGCGGCGGCGAGCGCCGGAGCGTCGTTCACGCCGTCGCCCACCATCGCCGTGATGCCGTCGCGCTCGCGCACCTCGCGCACCTTCGCGGCCTTGTCGGCAGGCAGGACCTCGGCGAGGTAGTCGTCCAGCCCGAGCTCGGCCGCCACCCACGCCGCGACGCGCCGGTTGTCTCCCGTGAGCATGAGCACCCGCACGCCGAGCGCGCGCAGCGCGGCGACCGCCTCTCGCGACTCGGCGCGCACGACGTCCGCAAGGGCGATGGCGCCGACGGGGCGTCCGTCGGCGAGGACGTAGACGACCGTCTTGCCCTGCGCGGACAGCCCTTCGGCCGCGGCCTCGTCCGGCTCGGCGATCCCGGCCTCGCGCAGGTAGCCCGGGCTCACCACGGCGACGTGCCGCCCCTCCGCGTCAGCCTCCGCGCCCTTCCCGGGGACGGCGCGGAAGCGTTCGGCCGCCGGCGCGTCGGGCACGGCCGAGGCGACCGCGCGTGCGACGGGGTGCTCCGAGCGCGACTCGACCGCTGCGGCGAGCCGGAGCACGGTGTCGCGGTCCGCGTCGGCGAACGCGAGCACGTCGGTCACGCCGAAGCGCCCCTCCGTGAGCGTCCCGGTCTTGTCGAAGACCACCGCGCGCACGCCGCGCGCCTGCTCGAACGCGGACCGCCGCCTGACGAGCAGGCCGCTGCCCGCGGCGAGCGATGTCGAGATCGCGACCACTAGCGGGATGGCGAGCCCGAGCGCGTGAGGGCACGCGATCACCATCACCGTGACCGTCCGCTCGAGAGCGAACGCCGGCGTGCTGCGCGCGAGCGCAAACCAGGCGACGAACGTGAGCGCGCCGCCGCCGAGCGCGACGATCGTCAGCCACATGGCGGCTCGATCGGCGATGTCCTGCGTTCGCGACTTGCTCGCCTGCGCCTGCCGCACGAGCTCGGTGACCTGCGCGAGGAAACTGTCCGCGCCCGTCCGGCGCACCTCGGCCGTGATCGACCCCTCGCCGTTGAGCGACCCGCCGATCACCTCGGCGCCGGGCGTCTTGCGCACCGGCACCGACTCGCCCGTCAGCATCGACTCGTCGACCGAGCTGTCGCCCTCCACGACGGCCCCGTCGGCCGGCACCTTCTCTCCCGGCCGGACGAGCACGCGATCGCCCGGGCGCAGCTCCGACACCGGCACGTCCTCCGCGGATCCGCCGGGGCGCAGGCGATGCGCCTCGGCCGGCACGAGCCGCGCGAGCGCCTCCAGCGCGGCGGAGGCCTCGCCCACCGATC
>JAJZPX010000039.1 GCA_021811025.1 Actinomycetes bacterium | reverse complement strand
AGGCTTTCAGGAGTGTCAACGCGACAACGGTCCCGGGCGTAGCCACAGAAGGCGCTGGCAGGAGTGGCCGCACCGATCGCGGCAAGGTCAGCCGTCGGCCGCTCGGAAAACGGAGCCCGTGACCGTGACTGGAACGGCCGCAGCGAGCACCGCTCTCGGCACGATCCGATACCAGGCCGAGTGATCGCCGACGAGGACGGGGCGGGGAGTGTACTGCTCGAAACTCGCCTCGAACCACTGCCTGAGCGGCGCCATGCGGATGACGTGGAGATCGTCGCGGTCGACCGCGAGCTCACCGAAGAAGACGTCGTCGGGTTCGGCGACGAGCGCCGCGACCTCCCTCTCCGGCTGTCCAAGCGCCAGGAAGTAGTAATAGAGATCGTCCGCTTCGGAGTTGAAGATCCACCCGGGTTGGCGAGTCACGCTGTGCGAGATGGCCTCGAATGCGTAGTCTGAGCCTTCCCGGCGGTAGAAGGTCAGCCGCCTGTCGGCGATCTTGCCCGGATCGGTGCCGAAGTACGGATCCGCCTTCACCTTGACCGCTCGCGCACGGCCGCCCCGCGTGAAGGTCAGGTCGGCGCGCCCCGTCTCGCCGGCCTCAGGCACGCGGACGGCGGCGGTCGCGCCGTTCCTCGCCAAGTGGCGGCCGAGGATCCTGCAGGCGACCGCGTGGTGCAGCGCGCTGCCCCCGAGTCTATCCATACGCCACCCCTCGCAGGCCGATACTCGTCACTGAGCCAGGCGTTCGTCGGCCACCCGAAGCCTCCTGCTCAGCACCTCCAGCAACTTCACGGCGATCGACGGATGACGCTCGAGCAGCCGCTTGAAGTCCCAGCTCGAGAGCATCAGGCACGTCGTCGGCTCGATCGCCCTGAT
The DNA here is from genome assembly GCA_021811025.1 of Actinomycetes bacterium. GTDB lineage: Bacteria > Actinomycetota > Coriobacteriia > Anaerosomatales > JAJZPX01 > JAJZPX01. The sequence continues at coordinate 10,398 of JAJZPX010000039.1, read as the reverse complement.
GGTGGCCGAGCGCGGAGCCGAATCGAGCAAAGACATCTCCCCGAAGAAGTCCCCGGGACGAAAAGCGCCGAGCGAGTTGTTGTCCCGAATGATCTCGACACGGCCGGTCAGGATCATGTAGAAGGCTTGCCCCGGCGTGCCCTGGGATACGATGATCTGCCCGGGCTGGAAGGACTGCTCCTGGGCCACCTCGCCGATGGCCGTGATCTCCTCCCCCGTGCAATTCGAGAAGATCGGCACACGTGCGAGAAACGATTCGTTCGGCATGATAGGACCCTCCCGCCCCCGCCGCTCGTCGAGCGGCGATACACGTCCGGTGCCTTCGTCGTCCAAGCTAGTCCATAGCCTTTCGTATCGGCAAGGAGGCTGCATCAAGTGAGGACGAGCGCATGCCGAATAGTCAGGCATCGTCGTAGCGGCAAGGATCGACGGGAGAAGTCGAGGTGAGCGCTGTGAGGATGGTCCGGCGCAGGGCGGCCGTACTGCCGTGGATTCGTTCGGCCGCGTACCTCGTGGTCGCGCTGGCGGCCGTGTCGGCGCTCCCCTTCTACCCCGCCGCCGCGCGCCCGCTGCTCGCGCTCGTCTGCGGCGCACTCGGGCTGTTCGCCCCTGCGATCGGGGTGCTGGTGCTCATCGTCGTGCTGGCACTGCCGCTGGCCGCGGGGAACTTCCTCGTGGGGGCAGTGTTCCTCCTCACCGGACTTGCAGCCGTGCAGTACCTCGGCCAAGACGGCTCCCGCGCGTTCGTCGTCGTCGCGCTCGCGTTCGTCGCCTCGGCCGTGCGCGCCGAATGGGCGATCGCGCCGCTCGCGGGTTACCTGCTGGGGGCGAGCGAGGGGGCGGCGGCGTCGGCGGTGGCGGTGGTGCTGATCGAGCTGGCCGGCATCGCGCTCGGCCACGCCTCTGCCGGCACCATCGTCTCCGGAGGAGGGAAGCCGCTCGTCGACGCGACGGCCCTCGCCGCGCTGCGGGATCCGCTGGCCTTCGGCTGGCTCGGGTCCGCGATCGCGAAGCTGAACGTGGATACGGTCCTGCAGGCGCTGAGAGCCGTGCGCTACGTCCCGCTACTGATCGTGCAGCCGTTCCTGTGGGCGGTCGCGGCCGCGCTCAGCGGCGGGGTGACGAAGCGCGACGCCCCGCTGCGCTCGGTCGTTGCCGTGGCCGGCGTCTCGCTCCTGCTCGCGGCTGCCAGCATCGGCGCTCTGTCCGTGATGCGGGGTCCCGTCGCAGGCTCGGCGCTGGGCGCGGCAGTTCCCGTTTCGATGGTCGCGGCGACGGTCGTGGCGGCGCTCGCCGCGTGGGTGTTCCCGCTCGTGCCAGCGCCCGAGGAGCCCCGCCTCCCGTCTCTTCGTGCCGAGGACGCCGAGGTCGACGAGCTGCTGCGCATGATCTCGAACGCGGAGGAGGCACTCGAGGACCGGCACGCGACCGACCGCGTAGTCCTCATCACGGACATGAAGTCGTTCGCCCGAATGACTCAGGAGCGCGGGACCGTCGCGACCGCCAAGGCGATCCAGCGGCACCGGGACCTGCTCCTGCCGGTGGTCGGTCAGTGCGGTGGACACGGCAAGTCGACCGGCGGGGACGGGCTCGTCGCCGCCTTCTCCTCGCCGGACGAGGCGCTCAAGGCGGCCGTGCTCATGCAGCGCGCCCTGAAGCGCTACAACGAGAGGAAGTCGGGCAACCAGCAGATCATGGTGCGCATGGGGCTCGCCGCCGGGGACGTCATCCTCGACCGCGCCGGCTGCCCGTTCATCGGCGACGCGCTGAACCTCGCCGCGCGCATCATGGCGCTGGCCGACGGCGGGCAGATCTTCGCTGCCGCCGAGGTAGTGGATGCCTCGGCCGATCTGCCGTCGCCGGTCGTCTCTCACGGCGGGTTCACACTGAAGAACATCGCCCGCGCGGTGAACGTCTTCGAGGTGCTGTGGGACGAGGGCCAGCAGCCCAAACGCCCCGAGACCGAGGCGCCTGCCGCCTGACATGCAGGCACGACGCCCGCAGCGCTCGAAGCGCGGCGGGCGTCTCTTCGTCGATGGAGCCGGCGACAGGAATCGAACCCGCAACCAGCGGTTTACAAAACCGCTGCTCTACCATTGAGCTACGCCGGCGCCCGGCTATCGTACCCGATGGCAGACTCACGCTGCCATCGGGTACGGCGGTTCCAGCAGACTCGCTTTGCTCGCAGCTGAACCGCCGTCCCGGCCGCTCAGCACTCCCGATGCCGGCGCATCTGGCACTCGACCTTGCGCTTCACCCGCTGCAGCGCGTTGTCGATCGACTTCACGTGACGGTCGAGGGCTCCGGCGATCTCCTGATAGCTCTTGCCCTCGACGTACAGCCGCAGCACCTCGGACTCGAGCGGGGAGAGCACCTCGGAGAACCCGCGCTTGATGTCGACGGCTTCCCACTCGGAGATGACGAGCTCCGCGGGATCGCATACCTCGCGAGCGGCAAGGATGTCGGAGAGGATGCGCTCGCCCTCCTCATCTCCCGTGGCGGCGCGGTTGAGCGACACGTAGGTGTTGAGCGGCGAGTGCTTCTGGCGCTTGGCGGTCTTGATCGCCGTGATGAGCTGGCGCGTGATGCACAGCTCGGCGAACGACCGGAACGACGTCTGCCGCTCGAACTTGAAGTCGCGGATCGCCTTGTAGAGGCCGATCATGCCTTCCTGGATGACGTCGTCGCGATCGGCGCCGGCGAGGAAGTACGACCGGGCCTTGCACCTGACGAAGCTGCGATAGCGCGCCATGAGCTTGGCGCTGGCCGCCTCGTCCCCCGATTGAGCGGCGACGATCAGCTCGCTCTCCTGGTCGGCCCGAGGCTGCCTACGACGGAGCGTTGCCATTTGTGCTTGCATTCACATTCCCTCCCACGAAAGCCCCCACTTTCAAGTGGGGAGGGCACTTGGTATGCCTCCGCCGAAGCGGTGTGCCTCGAACATACCCGCAAGGTAACGTCCAGTCAACGGAATGAACCGAGTGTTAATCAGGCTGATGGCCGGTTACCGGCGCTTGCTCAGCGGCCGGCATCGGGCGAGGGACGGCGAAGCCCCTCACCGGCCTCTCGCCCAGCGCGAGAGCACGTCCCGGACCCGCGGGTCTATGCGCTCTTCCAGGCGGCCCGCCGGCCTGCCCGACGTTCCGCTCAAGCGTGCCTCCTCGTTGCTGCGCCGCAGCTCCGCCGCGAGCTCGGAGGATGACATCCGAAGGGCTCCGGACCCCATGACGGCGTTCTGCGTCTCAGCGTCCGACGTCGCCACAACGACCTCGTGGCCTTCAGCGCGGAAGCGGTGCGCGAGGGCCTCGATCACGGAATCGGCGTCGACTCCCGCGGCCGAGAACACCACGGCGACTCCCGCTACGTGATGGGGACGGCCGGTCGATCGCGGATTCCCGGCGCCGTCGAAGACGACGAACGCGCGGCTCTCCCCCGCCGCCCACGCCGCGACGTCCTCCACGAGCCGCGCCCGCGCCACATCGATGTCGCGCTCGGCGAGACGCTCGTACTCGGGCTCCGCGTGCAGCACGTTGTAGCCGTCGACGATCACGTGGCGCACGCTTCACGCCTCCCGGCCGCGACGCAGCCACTCGTAGGCGAGGACGCTGACGGCCTGCGCGACGTTGAGCGAGCCGACCCGGCCGACGACGGGCAGACGCACCAGGTAGTCGCAGCTCTCTCTCACCAGGCGGGAAAGGCCGGTCCCCTCGGCGCCCGCTACGAGCACGAGCCCTGGGTCGAGGTCGGTGTCCCACACCTCGGTCTCCGCGTCCTCGGCCGCTCCGGCTACCCAGTAGCCGCCGTCCTTCAGCATCCCGAGCGCGCGCGAGAGGTTGGCTACCTGGGCGAGCGGCAGGTGGCTGAGCGCACCGGCCGCCGCCTTCTCCGCTGCGGCGCTCACCGGCGCCGAGCGGTCCTTAGGGACGACGAGCGCGTGAGCCCCGACGGCCTCGCAGCTGCGAGCGACGGCCCCCAGGTTTCCCGGGTCCGTCACGTGATCGAGGGCGACGACGAGACTGCGCGCATCCTCTCGATGCGCTTCGATCGCACGCTCGAGCGGCGTGAACGCGAAGGGCTCCGAGAACGCCACCACTCCCTGGTGCGCCCCGCGCACGGACAGCGCGTCCAGATCGCGGCGCGGCAGCCGTTCCACGCGCACCCCCGCCCCGCTCGCCCGGCGGCGGATCTCCTCGAGCACCTCGTTGCGCTTCACGCCCTCGGCGATCAGCAGGCGCGTGATCCTTCGCCCCGCCCTCAGCGCCTCGAGAACGGCGTTGCGGCCCTCGATCACCTCGGCCGCCATCCGCCTCAGCCCCCGACGACCACGCGGGAGCCCCGCGCCGTGTCCTCGACGCGCAGCCCGAGCTCCTCGAGCGAACCGCGAACGGCGTCCGCGACCGTCCAATCCTTCGCCGCCCGCGCGGCGTCGCGCGCGGCCAGGAGCGCGGCCACGGCCGCCGATTCGTCGTCGCCCTCGTATCCTGCGAGCTCGCGAGCGAGCGTCACGACCTCGTGAGGGTACGCTGCCTCCGGCACTTCCGCGACCCGCAGGCCGAGCACTCCCGTTAGCGCCACGATCGTGTCGGCGGTGAGGCCGAGCGCGTCAATGTCCTCCGCGGAGAGCCGAGGGTTCTCGGACAGGAAGACGTTCGCGACCTTCGCGAGGTCGAAGACGGCGGCGAGTCCTCCGGCCGTGTTGAAGTCGTCGTCCATCTCCTCCGCGAACTTCTCCCGCGCCCTCTCGACGGACGCGAGCAGCGCGGCATGCTTCTCCTCGCCCGCACCGGCCGGCTGCGGCAGCACGTCGCGCGCCCACCGCAGGTTGCGCACGACGGTCTCCAACCGCTCGAGAGCGGCCTGCGCCTCGTCCAGGCGCTCGTTGCTGAAGTCCAGCGGGCTGCGATAGTGCGTCTGCAGGGCGAGCAACCTGAAGACGTCGGACGGGTAGTGCGCCAGGACCTCCCTGAGCACCACGAAGTTGCCGAGCGACTTGCTCATCTTCTCGGCGTTGACCTGCAGCATGCCGCCGTGCAGCCAGTAGCGCACGAACGGCTCGCCCGAGGCGGCCTCGGATTGCGCGATCTCGTTCTCGTGGTGCGGGAAGACCAGGTCCGCCCCGCCGCCGTGGATGTCGAAGCTCGTGCCGAGGTACTTCTCCGACATGACCGAGCACTCCAGGTGCCACCCCGGGCGCCCCTCGCCCCACGGGCTCGGCCAGTGCGGCTCGCCCGGCTTAGCGGCCTTCCAGAGCGCGAAGTCGAGCGGATCGCGCTTGCGCTCTCCGGGCTCCACGCGCGCTCCCACCATCAGCTCCTCGATGTCGCGGCCGGAGAGCTTCCCGTAGTCGGGGAAGCTGCGCACCGAGAAGTACACGTCGCCTTCGCTCTCGTAGGCGTGGCCGGCCGAGATGAGCCGCTCGACCAGCTCGATCATGCCTGGGATCTCCTCGGTCGCCTTCGGGCGGTGCGTCGGCTCCGTGACGCCGAGCGCCGACATCACCTCGAGGAACGCCTCGGTGTACTTGCGGGCGACCTCGGCCGAGGAGATGCCCTCCTCGGCGGCGCGGTTGATGATCTTGTCGTCGACGTCGGTGACGTTCTGCACGAAGTCGACGTCGTACCCCCGCCACGTGAGGTAGCGCCGGATGACGTCGAAGGAGAGGAAGGTGCGGGCGTTGCCGATGTGGATGTCGTTGTAGACGGTGGGGCCGCAGACGTACATCGCGACCCTCCCCGGGTCGCGCGTGACGAGCTCTTCCTCCCTGCGGGTCAGGGTGTTATGAAGACGGATCGCCATCCGCGCCTCCACGCGTCCTCCCGGCGGGAACAGCCGGTCTCGGCTCCTCGCGCTCGGATACCGACGCCTCGTCCGTCGCCAACCGCGCCTCCAGCCGGTCGATGCGGCGCTGCATGCAGCGAAACATCTCGACCACGGGATCCGGAAGATCCTCGTGGTGCAGATCGACGGTCTCGACTCTCTGGCCCTCGCGCACGACTATTCTGCCTGGAACTCCCACGACCGTACAGTTGGGGGGCACGTCGTTCACCACGACCGCCCCTCCGCCGATCCGTGAGCCGCGTCCGATAGTGATGTTGCCGAGGACGGACGCTCCCACCCCAACGACGACGCGGTCCTCCAGGGTAGGGTGCCGCTTGCCGCGTTCCTTCCCGGTCCCGCCGAGCGTGACTCCCTGGTACAGCGTCACGTCGTTGCCGATCAGGGTCGTCTCGCCGATCACGACCCCCATGCCGTGGTCGATGAAGAAGCGCTCTCCGATCGTGGCGGCAGGGTGGATCTCGATGCCCGTCCTGTGCCTCGTCCATTGCGAGAGCACGCGTGCCAGGAAGACGAAGCCGTGCGCGTGCAGCCATTTGTGCCGCCGATGGGCGCGGATGGCCTTGAGGCCCGGGTAGTTGACGAGCACCGACAGCGTCGAAGTCGCGGCCGGGTCCCGCTCCTTGACGGCTCGTATGTCGTTGCGGAGTCGTGCGAACATCTGGTGTCACCCGCCCGGCGGCCCAGGCTATTCCTACTGAATCACTCGTGATTCGCTCACTATGACTTCCCCGCCTCGGCGCTGTCAACCGCGGCGCGAAGCCTCCGGGCGGCTTCGGTGCCTCCCAGCAGCTCGAACAGCACGCCTATCGGCAGGCCGTGAGCCCGTCCCGTCAAGGCGGCGCGAACGGCGGGAAGCGCCTCCTTCGCCGGCAGCCCTTCGCCGGCGAGAGCCGTCTTGAGCTCGCGGTACGTTCGCTCCCCGTCGTGCGAGACGCGTGCCAGCAGCTTCTCGGCGAGCTCGAGCGCGGGCGAAGCGGCCGGAGACGCCAGCGCCGCCCCCGCCGCCGCGTCGAGCGGCAGCGGCGCGACGACGGGAGCCGCAGCCGCAGCCGCGTCCGAGGCCGTCTCGAGCCCGTCCCTCAGCGCCTCGACCAGCGCGTCGCGGTCCAGCCATGCGGGCAGCGGCGGCAGATACGGCGCGACCGCGGAGACGAGCTCGGCGTGCCCGAGCGCCCGAAGGTGCCTGGCGTCCAGCCAGCGGAGGCGCCCGGGATCGTGCTCGGCAGGCGCTGTCGAGACGCGACCGAGGTCGAACGCCTCCACGATCTCCTCGCGCGTCAGCACCTCTCGGCCGAGGGGGTCGGACCACCCCAGCAGCGCGAGGTGGTTCACCACCGCGGACGGCTCGTACCCCTGGGCCCGCAGCTGCGCCACGCCCGTCGCGCCCGCCGACTTCGACAGCGGCTCCCCGCCGCTTCCGGTGACGAGCGGCACGTGGGCGTACCTCGCGCGCTCACGCCCGCAGACGTCGGCGAGGAGCAACTGCTTTGGGGTGTTCGAGAGGTGATCGGCGCCGCGGATGACCGTCGTGATCCCCATCGACACGTCGTCGCACCACGACGCGAACTCCCACGTCGGAACGCCGTCCGAGCGGCGGACGATGAAGTCGCCGATGTCTTCGCTGCGAAAGGTGAGCCGGCCGAAGACGATGTCGTCCCACGAGATCTCGCGCCCCGGCGGTATGCGGAAGCGCCACACGAACGCCTCTCCGGCGGCCGCCCGGCTCTCCGTCTCCGCCTCGGGCAGGCAAGCGCACTTGCCGCGATACCTCGTGGGGCGCCGAGCGGCCTCGTCCCTCGCGCGAGCTGCCGACAGCTCCTCCTCCGAACAGAAGCAGCGGTAGACGGCCTCGCGCTCGCGCAACTCGTCGAGGAACGCCGCGTAGACCGCCTCGCGCTCCGACTGCCGGTACGGCGCGTGCGGGCCCGGCGCTTCCGGGCCCTCGTCCCAGTCCAGGCCCAGCCAGGCGAGGTCCTCGAACATCGCGGCCTCGAAGCGCTTCTCGCTCCGCTCGATGTCGGTGTCCTCGATGCGCAGCACGAACTGCCCGCCGCTCTTCCTCGCGACGAGCCAGTTGAAGAGCGCGGTGCGCGCGCCTCCCAGGTGCAGCAGCCCGGTCGGCGCGGGGGAGAAGCGCACGCGTTCGGTCACGGCGAGACACGCTCCAGCAGCACGACCGCGTGCGCCGCGGCCCCCTCGCCTCGCCCGGTGAAGCCGAGGCCCTCCGTCGTCGTCGCCTTCAGTCCGACGCGATCCGGCCCGACGCCGAGCGCCGCTGCCATGGCTTCTCGCATGCCGTCCCGGTACGCCGAGACCTTCGGCTGTTCCAGCACCAGGACGCAATCGGCGTCGACCAGCGCCCACCCGCCGGCGCGCATCGCCTCGCCCACCTTCGACAGCAGGTCGAGGCTGTGGGCGTCGCGCCAGCGCTCGTCCGTGTCGGGGAAGTGCTGGCCGATGTCTCCCGCACGCATCGCGCCGAGAATCGCGTCCATCAGCGCATGCGTGAGCACGTCCGCGTCGGAGTGGCCGGCCAGGCCCTGCGCGTGCGGTATCTCGACCCCGCCGAGCACCAGCCGGCGTCCGGGCGCGAACGCGTGCACGTCGTAGCCGACGCCTATCCGGAGCCCCGTCATCTCGCCGGCCCCCTCATCCGTGCCTGCAGGACCGCCTCCGCGACGACGAGGTCCTCGGGGACCGTCACCTTGATGTTCTCCCTCGGCCCGCTCAGCATCATCACCTTGCCGCCCGCACGCTCGACGAGGGAGGCGTCGTCCGTGCCCGCGAGCCCCTCCTCCTCGGCCCTGCGATAGGCATCGAGCAGTCCCGAGGCTCGGAAGACCTGCGGGGTCTGGGCGATCCACAAGTCCCGCCGGTCCACCGTCTCCAGCACCTCGTCATCGTCCCCCACCCGCTTCACGGTGTCGAACTGCGGGTGCCCGACGACCACGCCGGCGATGTCCGGCCGGCCCTGCAGCGCGCGCACGGCGCCGTCGATCGTAGCGGAAGTGACGAGCGGTCGCGCCCCGTCGTGGACGGCGATCACGTCGCTGTCCTCGGACGCCGCGGCAAGGCCCGCCGCGACCGACAGCTGCCGCGTCTTGCCTCCGCCGACGACTGCCGAGAGCTTGCCCGAGCGCGCCGCCTCGCCGTACTCGGCCACGCGCTCCGGATGGGCCACCACGACGATCGCGCCGACAAGATCGCTCGCCTCGAACGCGGCCACGCTCCACGCCAACACCGGCCGCCCCGCCAGCATCGCAAGCTGCTTCCCGCCCTGCGAGCCGAACCTCTCGCCCGAGCCGCCGGCGACGATCACCGCCGTCACCGTCATGAGGCGCGCACCCGCGCGAACACCATCCGTCCCACCGACGTCTGGAGCACGGAGGTCACTTCGGCCTCCGTCTCCTCGCCGACGTGGCGCTTGCCGTCCGCGACCACGACCATCGTGCCGTCCTCGAGATAGCCGACGCCCTGCTCCGGCTCCTTCCCCTCGCGCACGATGGTCAGCCGCAGCGCCTCGCCGGGCAGATAGGCCGGGCGCATGGCCGCGGCCACCTCGTTCAGGTTGATCGCGGGCAATCCCTGCACGCGAGCGACCTTCGTCAGGTTCGAGTCGACCGTGACGAGCACCCCGCCCGAGTCGCGGACGAGCCGCAGAAGCTTGCCGTCGACGTCGGGGACCTCGGGATAGTCGATCTGGAAGATCTCGGGCCGCGACTCGCCGGACATGATCGTCTCGAGCAGGTCCAGGCCGCGCTTGCCCCGCGCGCGCTTCGTCTCGTCGGCCGAGTCGGCCAGCGTCTGCAGCTCGGCCAGCACGAACCTCGGCACGCGGATGGCGCCCTCGAGCAGGTTCGCGCGGCGCAGCTGGACGAAGCGGCCGTCGATCACCGCGCTCGTGTCGAGGTACTTCGCCGTCAGCTGCGGGCCCACGACGTCCTCGGCGTTCAGCCTGCCGAACGCGATGCGGAAGTCCCGCCGCTTGAGCAGCGCGATCCGGATGCCTCCGTAGCCGCTCATCCCGAAGACCAGCAGATGCACGAGGAACGTCGCGACGGGGTCCTTCACCGCGAGACGCACGGGGTACGTGACGATGATCGCCACGACCAGGCCGAGCAGCAGCCCGGCCGACGCGAGGATGAGATCGGTCGTGGCGTATTCCGCGAGATGCTCTTCGACGATGCCGTACACGCGAGCGAGTTCGCGCCCCACGATGCCGCCGAGAAGGTAGCCGATCGCCGCTCCGAGTATGAGGAAGATGATGATGACGAGTGTTTCGGAGAGGCCGAGTTGACTTGCCCAGTCGACGAGACGCGAAACCGCGATCCCCGCCAGCGCGCCCGCCACGGTGAAGACGAAGCGGGACAACTGGATTATCACTGGGTCGACGCGCCGGGTGCGGCGCCTGAGCGCCGCCGCGCCGTCACCTCCCCTCGTCCGGTTATCGGCAGGACCGATGATGATGGTATGAGGACGTCGCAGATACTAGCATGAAGTATCGGCATCGCCAGGCGGAAATTGGAGGGTCGCGTCGCGGCGCCGGGATCAGCAGAGAAG
>JAJZPX010000038.1 GCA_021811025.1 Actinomycetes bacterium | reverse complement strand
ACTCCGAGAGGTACGCGGCCGCGAAACGTGCAGCCGGGGGCCTCGACTTCGACGACCTCCAGGTCGAGGCGCTGCGGCTGCTCCGGAGTCGGCCGGAGGTCGCGGACGGGCTGAGGCGGCAGTTCCGGCTCGTCATGGTCGACGAGTTCCAGGACACGGACGCACTGCAGCTCGCGCTCGTCCGTGCCCTCGCCGGGGAGGACCTGTGCACGGTCGGCGACGAGCGCCAGTCGATCTACCGCTTCCGCGGAGCCGACGTCGCGGTCTACCGCGAGCACGTGCGGGCGATGACGGAGGCCGGGGCGCTGTCCGTGCCGCTGACCGAGAACTACCGGTCGCACCCGGACATCCTGTCGTTCGTGAACGCGGCGTTCGGCAGCTCCGCCCTCTTCGGCGGCACGTTCCTCCCGCTGCGGGCGATGCGCGACGAGTCCGCACGCGCGGCATTCCCTTCCGAGGCACGCGTGCGAGTCGCGCTGGTGCTGCGGAAGGGCAACGGGTCGACGGCGGCGCGGGAGGCACGCCTCGTCGCCGAGCGGTTCGCGGAGCTGCGGGACGCAGGCGTGCCGACGGGGTCGATGGCGGTGCTCCTGAGGACGTACAGGCACGCGGACGAGTTCGCCTCAGCGCTGCGATCCAGGGGGATCCCGGCGCTGATCGTTGGGGGAAGCCGCTTCCTCGAGCGCCCGGAGGTGCGGACGTTGCGCGCGCTGTGCCGCGCCCTCGCGAACGTCCACGACGACGAGGCGCTCGTGCAGCTGCTCGCGGCGCCCGTCGGCGGGGTGTCCGACGACGCGCTCTGGCTGCTGCGCAACGATGCCGAGACGGGACTCGCCAGACGCGGCTCGCTCGCGGACGCTATCGTCTCGCCCGCCGCGGTGCTCGCCGACGCCGACTCCTCAGAAGCCCGTCGGCTGCTCGAGGTGCTCGAGCGCGCGCGGGCGCGCCTCGGCCGGATGCCGCTGTCGGAGATCCTGCTGCGGGCGGTCGAGGAGAGCGCCTGGGACCTCAAGCTCCTCGCCGAAGGTGACGCGGGACGGCACGCGTACGCGAATGTGCTGAAGCTCGCGAGGCTCGCCGATGCGTTCGAAGCGTCGGGAGGAGCGGGGCCGGCGGGGTTCGTCGAGCACCTCGAGACCAAGGAGGCGAGCGGCGATCGGGACGCGCCGGCAACGCTGGCCGACGAGTCGTCGCCGTGCGTGCGAATAATGAGCGTCCACGCGTCGAAAGGGCTCGAGTTCGCGGTCGTGGCGATGCCGCAGCTCGGCGATGGGCCGCGAGGAGATCGGGGCGCCGTCCGCTGGAGCGCGGACGGCGACCGGATCCGGCTGGCGCTCGCCCTGCCGTCGGCGCGGTGCGCGGCGGCGGGATCGAAGTCGAACGCGACGGAGTGGTTTTCGGAATTCGACGCCGCGGACGCGGCCGCGGAGGAGGACGAAGCCAAGCGCCTCTTCTACGTCGCGTGCACGCGTGCGGAGGAGATGCTGCTGCTGACCGGGGCGACGAACCTGGCGGAGGAGCCGGTGAAGGGCGCGCCGCTCGGGTGGCTGCTGTCCGCCGTCGAGGAGGCCCGTGAGCGAGGCGAGGCGATCCCGATCGAGTGGGAGCGAGTCGACGTCGCGGAAGAGGAGGTGCCGGCGTGGGACGCGGGCGAGGCGGATGAGGCGGAGGACGGGCGGGACGCCGCCTTCTGGCCACCCGCGCCCCCTTGCGAGCCGCAGGCGAAACGGGCCCCGGCTCCCGATCGGCTGTCGTACAGCGACATCGCGCTGTATCGCCGCTGCGGGCTGCGCTTCTTCTGCGAGAAGGTGCTGCGCGTCGGGGTGCCGGGGGAAGCCGGCGAGAAGGCGAAATCGTTCGGCTCGGCGGTCCACGCCGCTCTGCAGCTCGCGGTCGGCGGCGCGGTGGCCCCGGACGACGAGCGCCTGACGGCGCTGGGGCGCTCGTTCGGGATCGCCGAGGAGGACGGCCCCCGTCTCCGCGAGGCGGTCCGGACGTTCCTCGCCTCGCGACTCGCCTCGGAGCTCGCGTCGCTTCGGCGGGTACGCACCGAGGTGCCGTTCGCGGTGCCCGTCGGCCGGCAGGGCTTCCTTCTCGCCGGCACCATCGACGCGTACGCGAGAGAAGGGGGCAGGGGGCTGATCGTCGACTACAAGACGGGGACGGCGGGTACCGAGGCGGACCTCCGCGACGCCTTCGCGCTCCAAGCCGCGTGCTACGCGCTGGTCGCGCTGCGCGACGGCTGCGAGCGGGTGAGGGTGGCGTTCGCGCGGCTCGAGGTCGCCGAGGACGGCGAGCCGCAGGCGGTCGAGTACGAGTTCGACGCCGGCGACGCCGGCGCCATCGAGGCGGAGCTCCTCGCGGACCACGCGCGCATGTCGGCGGGGGAGTACGACCCGCTGCCCGGCCGGGATCGCCGCGTGTGCACCGCGTGCCCGGCCGCCACGAAGATCTGCCCGCTGCGAGAGAGCTAGGCTTCGCAGCGCTGCCGCAGCTGGCCGCACGCGGCGTCGATGTCGGCGCCGCGCTCGACGCGCACGGACGCCTCGACCCCGGCGCTCTGCAGCGCGTGGCGGAAGCGCTCCACCCGCTGCTTCGACGAGCGCGCGAGGGCGGAGCCGGGCACCGCGTTGACCGGGATCAGGTTGACGTGGCACAGCAGCCCCGCGCAGAAGCGCAACAGGGCCTGGAGCTCGGCTTCCGTGTCGTTGGCGCCGTCGATCAGCGCGTACTCGAAGGTCACGCGCCGCCCGGTCGTCTCGACGTAGGCGGCCAGCGCCTCGCGCAGCTCCAAGAGAGGCCACCGCCTCGCGCCCGGCATGAGCGAGTCGCGGGTCGACTGGACGGCCGAGTGGAGGGACACCGCCAGCGTGAACTGCTCGGGCTCGGACGCCAGCCGCCGTATGCCGGGGATCACTCCGGACGTGGATACGGTGAGGTGGCGCGCTCCGATCCCCGCGCCGTCCTTGGCGTTGAGGAACCGGAACGCCGCAAGCGTGGCGTCGTAGTTCGCGAACGGCTCTCCCTGTCCCATCGCGACGGCGTTCGTCGCGCGCGTCCCGAAGTCGCGAGCCACCGCCGTGACCTGGTCCGCGATCTCGCCGGGCAGCAGGTTGCGCACGAAGCCGGCACGGCCGGTGGCGCAGAACGCGCAGCCCATCGCGCATCCCACCTGCGTCGAGAGGCAGACGGTCAGCCGGCTCCCCGCGGGCAGGCCGACGCTCTCGACAGTCGCGCCGTCGCCGAGGCGCCACAGGTACTTGCGCGTGCCGTCGGCGGCCGAGACCTGACGCCGGACGAGAGCGGGGAAGGAGAGCGAGAAGCGCCCCGCGAGCTCGCGGCGGAGCGCTTCCGGCAGGTCGGTCATCTGCTCGAAGTCCGTCGCGCCTCGGCCGTAGAGCCACCGCACGAGTTGCCCCGTGCGATAGCCGGGCTCGCCGAGCGACTCCAGCGCCTCGGCGAGGCCCGTACGGTCGAGCGACTTCACGTCCGCGGCAGGCATGCCCCCATGTTACCCGCCGAGCGCGCCGAGGGCGTTCCGGTAGTCCTCGCGATGCTGCTTCTCGTAGAAGGCGAGGTTCCTGAAGTAGTGCGCGATCTCCGGGAAGCCCTCCTGCTCGGCCGCCTGAGCGAAGCCGGGATACATCGACGTCGTCTCGTAGTCCTCTCCAGCGATGGCGGTCTCGAGGTTCCCGGCCGTCTCGGCGAAGCCGCCGAGGTACGCCAGCTCGCCGAGGGCGTGCGCGGTCTCCTCCGTGCGCGCGCGCTCGAAGGCCGCCGCCGCCTCGGGCAGGCCTTCGAGATCCGCTATTCGCTTGTACAGCGTGTAACGGCGGTTGGCCTGCGACTCGCCCGCGAACGCGGCCTTCAGGTTCTCCAGCGTCTTGGTGCCGGTGAGGTCGCCCGGCCCCTCGTACGGGGAGAAGGCGGTTCGCGGCGCCCCGCAAACGGGGCACTTCTCGGGGGCGGGACCGATGTGGTAGTAACCGCAGTTGCCGCAGCGGTAGCGCTCGACCATCGTCACTCCTCTCAGGAGAGCCGCTGTCGCGGCCCTTGCCGGCATCTCCCCTCTTTCTTTCCCACATCCTGCCAGGATGGACGGCAGGACAGGCGGCAGGACGGCCGGCCTCTCCGCGCAAACCCGTTCCGTGCACGCCCTCGAACCTGCTAGCATGGACACATGGGGATGAGGCGCGGCAGGAGATGCGCTCCGCGCGCCGAAAGGAGTACGGCAGGCACCACCGGGGCGGGCCCGAGGCCCCGCGACGGGACCCACAGGAGGTCATGCATGGATACCAGGAGCATCGTGCGGACGGCGGCGGTCGCGACGGTGGCGATGCTGCTGCTGACGCTCGTGTTCGCCGTCACCACCGCGTTCGCCGAAGAGGCCAAGGCTCCGGCAACGACCGCTGCGGCCGAGGCCAAGGGCGGAGAGGCGGCCGCGGGCGAGGCCAAGGCGGGGGAGAAGAAGGAGATCGCGCACACGGTCGGCAACCTGACGCCGGCTCAGAAGCAGGACCTGCGCAGGGCCTGGGACGGCGTCGCCGGGTTCGATCTCCTCGCCGTGTCGGTCATCGGTCTCGGCGCCGCGGCCGGGATCATCGGGTTCGGCGCGTTCAAGCAGATGAAGCTCTGACGGCCGTTCAGCCGATCGAGAGACAGAGGCCCGCCGCTTCCGAGCGACGGGCCTCTTCGGTTCCCGAAGGGCTCTACAGGTTCGAGGGCTTCACGCCTACCGTCATCCGCGCCGTCGTCTCCTTGCCGTTGCGGTAGAGCTTCAGGGTCACGGTCTTCCCGACGCCGGCCTCGCGCACCGCTCCGATGAGGTCTTCCATCGAGCGGATGCGCGTCGAGTCGAGCTGCACGATCGCGTCGTTGGCCTTGATGCCGGCCTTCTCCGCGCCGCTGCTCTTGACGACGGAGATCACGAGGGCGCCCTCGGTCACGGGCAGCTTCTTCTGCTGCGCGGACGACTCGGTGATGGTCTGCCCGACGATCCCGAGGAACGGGTGCTGTACCTTGCCCGTCGTGATGAGCTGGCCGGCCACCTCGACCGCCATGTTGACCGGGATCGCGAACCCGATGCCGTCGTTGCTGCCGCTGCTGCTGAAGATAGCGGAGTTGATGCCGATGAGCTTGCCGCTGCGGTCGACCAGTGCGCCGCCCGAGTTGCCCGGGTTGATCGCGGCGTCCGTCTGGATGACGTCGACCAGCGACGCCGTGCCGCTCGCGTCGGCGGCCGAGGGCGGCAGCGAGCGGTTCAGCGCGGAGATGACGCCCGAGGTGACCGAATGTTCCAGGCCGAACGGGGATCCGATCGCGATGGCGAGATCGCCCACGGCGAGCTTCTTCGAGTCGGCGAGCGCGATGGTGGGCAGCGCGGTGTCGATCTTCACGACCGCGATGTCGGTGTCGGGATCGGCCCCGACGAGCGTCGCCTTCAGCCGCTGCCCGCCAACGGGGGTCACGGTGATCTTGGCCGCGCTTTCGATGACGTGGTTGTTGGTGATGATGTACGTGCCCCCGCCCGAGACCTTCCTGAAAGCCACCCCGGACCCGTTGCCCTGAACGGGGACGCTCGGGTGGCTCTTCGGCAGACCGCTCGAGCCGCCGCCGGTCTCGCCGCCCGAGATGTCGATGTTGACGACGCTGGGGAGCGCGGCGGAGGCCGCTGCCGCCACAGGCTCGTCGGTCTGGCCCGTCACCCTGACCGTGCCGGCGTTCTGCGGCGTCGCTCCGTCCAGCGCCAGCCTCGCGCCGAAGAAGCCCGCCGCCGCGCCCGCGAACGCCGCGACGACGAACGCGACGAGCAGGCTCAAGAGCGCGGCCACAAGGACGGTGCGCCCCTGCCGCTGCGCTCGCGGAACCTCGGACGGCGCCTGCTCTCGAGGTGAGGACGGGTGGTCCCCGGCGGTCGACGGGCCCTGCGGCCCCGTGACGTCATCGCTCATCGCGCACCTCGCGTTCCACGGACTTCCCGCCTTCCGCTCCCTATTATGTCCGAAACGGCCGCCGGTCCTTCCGCTGGGGTATCTCCGTTCGTGCCGGCGCGGCTTGGCGCTGGAAGGAACGTTGGCATAGACTCACGACGAGTCTCGACGACCGGAGGCGGGCATGACGGATCTCGCGCAGGAGCAGGACACCGAGGAGCGGCACCCCGAAGACGAGGGGGAGCGCGCCGGGGCGCAGGCGCCGGAGGCGCCGCCCGCGGACGCGACGGCCGCCGAGGGACAAACGCAGGCGGAGGAAGAGCTGAGCGAGGCGCTTGCGGGGTCGGGCGAGGTGGCCGCGCAGGCCTCGCAGGACGCGCTGTTCAACCTCGATCTCGCGCCCGCGGTCCTGCCCGAGGGTGGCGAGGAGGAGACAGTCACCGCCTTCGGAGGGACCTCCGACGACATAGACGCGATCCGAGCCGAGCTGGGCGGCGACGAGGCCGCGCCTGCCGCCGCTCCCCAGCCGGTGCTCCAGGCCGTGGCCGAGGCGGAGGCCGTGGCCGAGGCGGAGGCGGCCGAAGCCGTCGTCGAGGCCGGAGCGCCCTCGGGCGCGGACGACGACCCCGAGGCGGTCGAGGCGCTGCTCGACGAGCAGGCCGCGGAAGGCCTGTTCGAGACGCCGGACCGGACGTTGTCGCTGCCGTTCCTCGCCTACGACGCGGTGTGGCTGGTCTTCGCGATCGCCATGGTGGTCGCCCTGCGCCCCGCGGCGCTCGCCGGCACGCTCGACGCCGCCCCGGCGTACCCGGTGTTCGTGCTCGTGGGCCTGGTGCTCACCGTGCTCGGCCCGCTCATGGCGGTCTTCCTGTGGTGGGTGAAGCGCTCCAGGACGCCGGCGGGGGAGCGGCAAGGGCTGCTCGCCGTCGCGTTGCTGCGCGGCGCGCTCGCCACGTTCGCGGGCGTCATGATGTGGACGATCGCCCGGTTGGTGCTCGACTATCTTCGTACCGGCCGCGTCTTCTGAGAACGCGGCCGGCCGTTCCGACGACCAGACGGGAGACTTGGTGACCGACGGGAGCAGGCCGCGCGTCGCCGTGCTGATGGGCGGCCGGTCCGCCGAGCGCGAGGTGTCGCTCAACACGGGATGCGAGGTGGGCGACGCGCTGGAATCGCTGGGCTGGGACGTCGTCCGCATCGACTCGGGCGGCGCGAGGTTCATCGACGAGCTTCGAACGAGCGGCGCCGGCGTCGCGTTCATCTGCCTGCACGGCCGCTTTGGGGAGGACGGGACGGTCCAGGGCCTGCTCGAGCTGCTCGACCTGCCGTACGTGGGAAGCCCGGTGCTCGCCAGTGCGCTTGCGATGGACAAAGTGATGAGCAAGCGCATCTTCACGTGCGAGGGGATCCGAACGCCGGAGCACGTGGTCCTGCGGCGGGGTTCGGCCGAGGAGGAGGCGCGCATCGTCGAGCGCCTCGGCGAGAGGGTGGTCGTGAAGCCGGCGAGCGAGGGGTCGTCCGTCGGCATGCACATCGTGCACGAGCGGTCGGAGCTCGGCGGAGCCCTCGAGGACGCGTTCGCGCACGACGACGTCGTGCTCGTCGAACGCTTCGTCCCCGGCGTCGAGGTGACGGTTGGAGTGCTCGGCAACGAGCGGCCGACGGCGCTGCCGACGCTCGAGATAGTGCCCGCCAACGAGTTCTACGACTACGAGAGCAAGTACATGCCCGGCATGAGCACGCACATCATCCCGGCGAGGATTCCGGAGGCGCTGCGGGAGGAGTGCTCCCGGCTGGCGGTCGAAGCGCACGTGGCGCTGGGGTGCCGCGGGATGTCGCGCGGGGACACCATCGTGGCGGAGGACGGGACCGTCTACCTGCTCGAAGTGAACACGATCCCGGGGATGACGAAGACGTCGCTGCTCCCCGACGCGGCACGCGCCGCGGGCATCGAGTTCCCGCAGCTGTGCGAGATGCTCGTGCGGTTCGCGCTCGAGGACTGGCAGCGCCGGAGGGGGCGGGAGAGCTAGGCCTGCCCCGCCAGCGGCAGCTCGATCGCCACTCGCGCTCCTCCGGTGGGCGCGTCCTCGACGTACGCTCGGCCGCCGTGCTTCTCGGCGATCGTTCGCACGATGTACAGCCCGAGGCCGAAGCCGGGCTTCTCGTCGGCCGTCGCGGGCAGCCTCCCGTACCGCGCGAAGACGGCCTCGCGCGAGTCGGCGGGGATACCGGGCCCCTCGTCTTCCACTGCGAGAAGCGCGTGCCCGTCCGCCTCGGAGACGACGATCCTGATGGTCGTGCCTCGAGGCGAGTATTTGACGGCGTTGCTGACGAGGTTGAGCACCGCCTGGCGCAGCCGGCGTTCCTCGCCTGAGACCGATGGAGACGCTCCGGTCACGACCTCGAAGCGATGCCCGGCGGAGGTGTCCTCGACCGACCCCACGACCTCGGACGCCAGCGCGGCGAGGTCGACAGGATGGGGATTCCGGGGCGCGAGCAGGACGTCGGCTCCGGTGACGTCGAGGAGGTCGTCGAGGAGGCCGGCCATCTTCGACGCGTTGTGCCGCGCGGACTCGAGCGCGCGCTCGCGCGCCTCGGGTTTGAGGGGCCGGCCGAGGATGTCGAGGTAGCCTCGGATGACGGTCAGCGGCGCGCGAAGGTCGTGCGAGACCATCGAGAAGATCTCCTCGCGCACGGCGTCGAGGCGGCGCTCCTCGGTGACGTCCCTGATGCTGAGCAGCAGCTGCTGAGGTTCGGGCACGAGCACGATGACCGCGGCGTCGATCCACCGCTCGGGGTCGTCGAGCCGCACGACGAGCGATCCCTCGGCCACGCGCGCGGCGATCTCGTCGATGCCGAGGCGACTCCCGTCCTCGTCGTACCCCGTGACCAGCTGCGGCAGATCGCGCACGGGCGTTCCGACGAGCGTGTCGAGCGGGACGCGCAGGATCTCCTCGGCCGAGCGGTTCGCGAGGACCACGACGCCGCTCTCGACGAGTAGCTTCCCTTCCGGCGAGCCGTCGAGCGCGGCGCGCAGCGAGACCTGGGCCGCGCGCGCCTGCCGCGTCGCCTCGACGAGCTCGGCCTGCCGGCGCGCCAGCGCCGAGAGGAGCCCGTCGACGTCGGAGGCGAGATCGCGGAACTCCGACGACGTGCCCGGCCCGAGCGCCATCGAATCGCACGCCATGCCCTCGAGGGCGAGCGGCGCCTGCTCTCTCAGATGCTTGCGGGTGCGGTCGATCGGCAGGCCGACCGCACTTCCGAGCGCGAGACCGAACGCGATCGCGAGCACCCCGACGACCAGCACCATGATCAGCGTCGCCCGTTTGCCCGCGTCCATCGACGCCTGCAGGCGCGAGTCCCGCAGGTCGATCTCGGCGATTCCGGCGCTGGCGGAGAGGAGCCCGGGGAGCTGGACGACGCTGCGCGACATTCCGGCCGACACGTCGATGTGGACGCGCGGGAACCCGGCGACGCCGTCGCTCGAGGCGACGGCGACCGCGGCCGGCGGGCGGAGAGCGATCGCGACGCCCTCGGTCATCGGGGTGAAGCGCGCGCGGATGGCGGGGGCGAGCGGGCGTGCGAGGAACACGTAGCCGCGCGATCGCCCGTTCGCGTCGACGACCTCGCTCCACGAAGACACCGCGATCTGCCTCCCGGTCCACGCCATCCCCCGTCCGGACCGCGCCGGCGGGGACGAGAGCAGCGGCCGGAAGGCGGCCAGCTCCCCGGCATCACCCCTCGACAGCTTGATGCGGCCCGAAGCGTCGGTGCGCACGAACAGGGTCGTCTGCGCCGCGGTCAGCCGCTCGTCGATCCAGGTCTGGCCGGCGGTGGGCGGATCGCCGTCGTGGCGCAGTGAGCTGTTCGCGATCTCCGCTGCGTGGACCGCGACGTCATCCTCCTCCGCTTCGATGAAGGCGCGGAACGCGACGAGCTGCTCCCGCGCGACGTCCGCCGCCATGCCGTTGAACCGCGCGGTGGTCGCGAAGTGGACGAGCCCGAACGTGACGGCGACGCCGAGCATGCTGGCGGCGCAAGCAGCCAGCGCGAGGCGCCAGCGCAGCGTCTTCGGTTGCAGCCGTGACGCGAGCCGGCGCGGCTTCTGTCCGAATCCAGCGGACACGCCCCCGCACCTCCACACAGGAGGGATCGGCCGGTTCGTCTTCCTGCCAGGTCCCTGGCAAGTGCTCGGGTTGCAGGAGCCCCTCCAAAGCGGATTGTAGGGGCTTCCAGCCGTCGGAAGTCGACCGTCCGCCGAGCGGTCAGCGAGCGCGCCACACTTTCACGAGATCGATGACGGCGATCGGCAGGAGGGCGGCCACCACCACCGCGCCCCAGTCGGCAGCGGTGAGCGGTGTGGTCGAGAAGACGGCCCTCAGCGGTGGGACGTACACCACGATCGCCTGCAAGCTCATCGAGCCGACGAGCGCCGCCACCAGCCACCGGTTCCGCAGCGACGAGACGCTCCACACCGAACGCCTCTCGCTCCTGAAGTCGAAGGCGTGCAGGAGCTGCGCGAGCACGATCGCAGTGAACAGCATCGTGCGCGCTCGTTCGGCCGAATGGCCGGGCATGACGACCTCGGCCCAGACGTACACGAGCAACCCCGCCGCGGCCAGCAGAGCGCCCTGCCAGAGGACCTGCAGCTGCCGGCGCCGTACGAGGATGCCTTCCTCGGCCGAGCGCGGACGGCGGGCCATGATGTCGCTTGCCGGCGGGTCGACCCCGAGGGCCAGCGCGGGCAGGCCGTCGGTGACGAGGTTGATCCACAGCAGCTGTAGCGGCAGCAGCACGGGAGTGGACGAGAAGAACGTCGTGACGAAGACGATGAGGACCTCGGAGACGTTGCACGACAGCAGGAAGAGGATGACCTTCCTCAGGTTGTCGAAGACGGCGCGCCCTTCGTGGACGGCGTGGACGATGGTCGAGAAGTCATCGTCGGCCAGCACCATGTCCGAAGCCTCGCGGCTCACGTCCGTGCCGACGAGGCCCATGGCCACGCCGATGTCCGCTCGCTTGAGCGCCGGCGCGTCGTTCACGCCGTCGCCCGTCATCGCCACGACCTCGCCGTGCGCCTTGAGCGCGTCGACGATGCGGAGCTTGTGGGCGGGATCGACCCGCGCGTACACTCGCACGTCCTCGACGGCGGCCTTGAGGTCCGCGTCCGACATCCGCTCGATCTCCGTGCCGGTGACGACTCGCTCGCCCGGCTCGAGCAGCCCGATCTCGGTGCCGATGAAGCGCGCGGTCGGCGCCTGATCGCCGGTGATCATGGCCACGCGGATCCCCGCGCGTTTGCAGGTGGCGATCGCGTCGGGCACCTCCGCGCGCGGAGGGTCGACGAGCGCGGCCAGCC